>JAGWAX010000006.1 GCA_021296175.1 Nitrosopumilaceae archaeon
AAAGCACAACTTGGCGTATTTTTGAAAATTAACACTGTCCGGAGACCCAAACATCAATTATTAATATTAGATACTATAGTTGCGGTGTTTATGGGGGGCGCGGTCGGATCGTCAACCACGGTGTTAATGGTGATTTATCCCTCCTCCTCCCCGGCGTGGGGAGGGATTGAACCGGCTCCGGAATTGTGCGATTCGGGCTGCGAGGCAACCACAGCCGGGTGCCACAACCATTTGGCGGTGACCGTAGCCGCAGACACGGAGATAACACTCTCGAACGCGGATGCCGCGGTCCACGCGTTGACTAGCGGCACTTCGGATGACGGGGCCGACGGTGTGTTTGACAGCAGGCTGGTAACGATCGGCTCCACGTGCAAGTTCACCATATACGAACCCGGCACGTACCACCGCTTGTCTGGTGCACCCGTGGATGCCCGGGCAGATCATAGTGTCCATATGAACGGCGACGGTACGACTGAGGACGCAGAGCATGCCTAGAATCTTGCAATCCCCGCATCAAGCAGGTACTGGATGGACTCAACAAGGGTCTCGTCAGGGACGTGCCCCATGGCCCACCATCCGATCGGTGCGTCCAGCCATGCCGGCAGCATCGAAGATCTTGCAAGGGGTGGCACGGTTGCGCCGTGCCCTTTCGTCTCGTTGCCACCCGCATCCGGCGCCTGCTTCACATCATCGCCATTGCCATCGCCATCGCCATCGCCATTGCCATTGCCATCATCACCGGCGCCAAAAGCGGCGGAATCGTACGCGAGGATGTCCATGAGCACCAAGACAGACAGTTCCCTGGCAAACTCGGCATCGGGTATCATGCCAACGGACCATTCGGATGCAGCGGCCCTAACAGAATCAGGGATCACCAAAGGAGTCGACTCCACATAGAACGTGAGAAGGGCAATGGGATCAGCATTCTGTCCGTACTCGACGGATACCGAATAGTTGCCCTGCGGATCGTTTCCACCCTTCAGGTTTATGATAGCGCCGTATTTTCCATTGGCTCCCACGCGTATGTCAAATGACCGCTCGGTTCCGTCCGGATGCTTGACGGTGACGGCCGCTATGGAGTTTATCATATACGTGCCGACGTTGCCAGAAAGCGTGATGGAGGAAACGTCACCCACGCGCTCCAATGCGACGCGGTTGGCGCTCAGGCTTGCAGATGGCTTGCGGGGCTGTTTGATCTCGGCGTCCGCAGTGCCGGCGCCACCAAAGCCGATATCGCCAGTGTCATCATCAGGTACAGGGCCGGCGGATCCCGATATGCTTCCCGTATTTCCCATCGTCAGGGGGGACTGAGTGCGGGCGCCGGATGAAGGGTCGGATTGTTGCTGCTGCTGACGCAGCATGCTAAACGTGCTTGGATTTCCCGACGAGTCAACAGAGTCGTAGTATACGACGTCCATGGCGCCTCCGGCGGGGGACATTAGATCGGAGCCGGACTTGTCGCATACCCGTGTCGGCATCTTGAACACCCCTTCGAACACGCCGGTTCCGGGGCCCGTCTCCACTAGTGTGAATCCCGTAGATGCAAGGCCTCCGTGCTGCACGCCGTCGACTGTGCAGCGCTTGTACCGGACGTCCTTGAACTTTACCTCAAGCAGCGTATGGGCCCCGCTTCCCACCGTGTCTACGCTTGGCAGGCGCGAGTCGTCCACCACCCGGTACACTTCAATGGTATCCGCGGACAGGTTGAGATCCGGATCGTTTAGCGTTATCGTAACCGGCGTGCCGAACCTCAGCTGCCCGGACGGCGTGGATACGGAGACCCTGCCGCTCTCCGACTTGATCTCCGTCTCGGGCTGCGAGACGGACTGCGGTATGACGGCCCCCACCCGCGCCAGATCAGAGTATGTGATGGTAATGGCGTTCTCGTCGACCATCCGGCCGAGCGTGACGAACTTTACGTCGTTTCCTATCGGGGTCGTGCCAAGCACAAAGTCCGGATCGTCAATGTTGAGCTGGTTTGCGGCGGCAAACTCAAGCGTGCCCCCAAACACCCCCGAGTCCCCGGAGATCTCCTCGAGCTCAAGCCTGTATATTGCGTTGTTTACGATCTTCTTGCCCTCCACTCCAAGGGAAAAGACGTCAAACACCACGGGCGCCGCGTCCGCGGTCCCCACGCCTCCGGCGTCAAGCCCGCCACCGCCGGGTCCGAAATCTATCACCGCATGCACCGTGCCTCCTCCGCCCCCCTGCAGGCCAGAGGCAATCCTTTCCACATGGCCGGGATCCACGTACAGCAAACCTTGCGCCGCGCCCAGCCTGTCCGCGATTATGATCGGGTCCGCGTCCGACGTTCCCCCCACATACAAGAGCAGGGACGCTCCGCCCAGCCCCCCCACGCCGCCAAGGGAGCGCACGTCTATGTTGAACCAGTTGGTTCCGATGTTCGACTCCCCAGATACGTCTATCAGCGTATCATACAGGCGCGATGCGGAGTATCCCGTGTCGATTGCAATCATCTCGTATGTGACGCCGCGGTCAAGCGCGGCCAGTCCAAGATCAAGGTGCAGACGGGCCGAGACGGGATCCGGCGAGCGCACCGGTATGGGCACGGCTCCCTCAAACGAGCCGCTGTCCGGGTATGCGGCGGCCGAGGAGGCAGGGGACAGGGTCAGTGGCGAGCCAATCCTGATGGACGGGACGATGGCGCCGTCACGGAACACGTCAAGCCGGTCGCGCCGGTTTGGATCCGTGTTCTGATCGGCGTCTTGTAGCACCACAGGTATGCGCAGGCCCGAGCGCCAGCCCGAAGCGTCCACGGACAGGACGGGGCTGTCACTCCCGGTGGCGGCACCGGAGGCAGTTCCGCCAAGCGACAAGGAGGCGGTGTGGGAGCCGGTCAGTACAGAGAGCGACCGGTCGTTGTACGATATTACCGCAGACGTCCCCCTGTCGGCGCCGGGCGCTATGCGCATGTTTGAGACGTGCGACGCGTCCACGCTCTCAAAGAGCCTCGAGTTGGGCCTGCTCTCGACCAGCGTTACTATGCCCTCGTAGTGGCGCACGCCGTCGTATACGCTGTCGACAGGCTGGTTTCTGTTGGGCCGCAGCTCAAGCACGTTGCCGCCGCCACGCGAGATCTCCAGATATCCGTTGTCGCCGAACCCGAGCCTGCCAAGGTGCGGATACAGGTCCGCAAGCCCGGGGCCCCCGTTTGCAGCGGTGCGCCCCCCGTCATAGAACGCCTGGTAGAACACCGAGGGGCTGCCGGGGGAGGTGCCAAACGTCCAAGAGTCCTCGTCGGTGGGATCCTGGTTGAGCTGCGGATCGCTCACCCGCAGTATGACCTCGGCGCCCGCCGGATACGGCTCTGCCTGTCCGCGGTCAGTCGAAAACGATATGGACGAAATGTCGTCAGTATACTGCAGGACGACGCGCTGCGGGCCGCCGCCTCCCCGCTCGTACTCGATGCGCACGTCGCCGCCAAACGAGAAGAGCTGTATCACCGGCCATGCCCCGTCCTTGATTCCGATCTGCCCATGCAGGGGTTCGCCTCCGCTGGGCGACGGGGGGGATCTCACCACGTTGTTCTCCACAGGCGATGCAGGATCCACCAGCCCACCGCACGTCGAGAGCGGCTCCACGCCGTTTGCAAAGTTCGAGAGCCCGCCGGAGCGGGGGACTGCCACGCCGTCAGAGTCGGGGAACTCGGCGCCCAGTACCAGTGCAGGCGTGCCGGGGCCGCAAAAGACGCCAAAGTCGAGTCCCTGTCCGGGCCGCCCCGCGTCACGGGATATTTGATCGGCCCGCCTTGCGGCGTCCTCGTTTGCAAAGTAGGCATACCACTGGCCGCTGCCGGACTGGACCATGCGCAGCGTGGCCCCGTTTACGGACACCTTGGGCTCGCCGGCGGCCCCTCCCTTGGTATCGGAGATCAGCGGATCGGCGACCACGACCTCGACTACCATCGACCCCGCAAAATGGTTGTCGAACTCGGGACTCTCGGCAGACACCAGCAGGTTGTCATTGGAGTTTTGGGCCGCATACGCGGGTGAAAATGGCAGGTCCGTGGCGCCGGGCGCGGCGGCCGCTACGGCCGCAAATAGGGCGCCGGCCACTGCAAGTATGGCATACGGGAGCAATGCTCGCGCGGCGGGCCGCCGACTCACTGCAACGCGTCCCGAATGGCTGCAAACGGCCACGCCAAATGGATCCCTCACGCGTATAACAAAGCCGGCCACACATAATAACTGAATCCCGCCCATGAGACTGCAATGGCGGCGGCAGTGGCAGGGGAAGAAGAGTGGGCGGCGCGGAGCGGCCGGCTCCGACTACGGATATGCGCATGGTGGGCCGCATGAACGACGAAAATGGCGGCGGCGACGCACGTGCAGAGAGTTCCGCGGATAATCACAAGGGCGGCATGCCGGCCGCCGGTGCGGGTTCCGGTGCGGGTTCCGGTGCGGGTTCCGGTGCGGGTTCCGGTGCGGGCGCCGGCCGCACCAATGCCAGGGGCAGCAACAGGACAAGGGTCCTCTACATGTCGCTTGCCGCAATATTCTCGGCATTCGTGGTAGAGCTGGTACTGGGGGTGGTGTCAAACAGCCTAGCGCTGATAACTGACAGCATACACGCGCTGCTCGACTGCATAGTCACGGTGGTGCTGCTGATTGCCACCAGAATGGCAATAAAACCGCCGGATGCAGAGCACACTTACGGGCACGGCAAGATCGAGTCCCTGGGCGGCATGATGGGCGGAATCGCCATATTTGCCATCGCGTGCTTCTTCATATACGAGTCGCTGCACCGATTCCAGTCGCCGCCCCCCTCCGTGCTGCCGGGCATGCTTGCAATCGCAGGCGGGTTGTACACCATAGGCGTGGACGTATTTCGCATAGTGCTGCTCAAAAGGAGCCTAAAGGTAGAGCCAGGGACGAGCCTCAGCGGCAGCACCACGGTAAAGGCCGACCTGTACCATGCGGTGATGGACCTGGGCTCCACCACGGTGGCCATAGTCGGAATATACCTCGCGTACACGGGCACGCACCAGGGAGACCTGGCCGCGGCGCTGATCCTGGGAGGACTGCTTGCCGCCCTCAGCATAAAGCTGGTGCACAAGACGGCCCTTGACCTGACTGACGTGATATCGCCGGAGATGGTCTCGAAGGTCAGGGGCGTTGCCAACGGTACGGACGGCGTAATCATGACCGGATCCGTGCTGATGCGCCGATCAGGCGGCACCACGTTTGCGGACATCACCGTGTCGCTGCGGGGCGACACGAGCTTTGAGCGCGCCCACGAGATCAGCGCGGGGGTGGAACAGAACGTGGCAGAGTGCATACCCGGGGACGCCTCGATAACGGTACACTTTGAGCCGGACTGGAGCGGCGTTCCGCCCGATGCCAGGATACTCGACATCGCAAGGCGCGCGGACGGCGTCAAGGGCGTCCACAACGTCAACACCCGTATGACGGGGGGCAAGACGTACGCGGACCTACACGTGATGGTGGACAGCGAGATGAGCCTGCAGAGGGCGCACGCGATATCAGAAGTTGTAGAGTCGGACATCAGGCGCCAGATGCCGCACATAGAGCACACCACGGTGCACCTGGAGCCGTTCACCAACATACCGCGCAACCTAGAGGCAGAGGATGCCGCGCTCAACGAGAAGATAAGGGCGATACTGGAAGGATATCCGCAGATAAGGGCCGTGGGCAGGATAATCGCCCTGAACGACAAGTCCGCGTTCAAGATAGACATAGACTGCTCCTTTGACGGCGCGCTTCCAATAGCGGAGGTTCACGGCCTCACGTCTGAGATTGAGCGCGCGATTGCAGAGGGTTTGGAGAACGCGGTAATTACGATACACCCGGAGCCCCTCTGAACGGCTGCGGCCGCGCCTCGCATGCGCCGGACTACACCAGGATGCTGGTCACGTACATGATCAGCATGCCGGCCACAATTCCCCCAGCAAACGGGGCGCCGGACAGGCCGCTGCCGCCGGATGCGCCGCGAGCATTACTGCCGTTCGCGGAACTGTCGCCCCTGCCAATCCACCTTACAAGCACCACCATGACCTGAAATATGGCCCCCGCTCCCACGCCTAGAAATATCACCGAGGCGATGGGCGAATACGCAAATCCTCCCACCCATCCGCCAAATATGGCCGGGGCGCCCGCCAGCACCCCCAGGCCCGCAAGCTTCCAGACCGCGACGCGCTTCCTTGAGAGCGGGGCGACTATCGCCACGCCCTCCGTCACGTTGTGTATTGCAAACCCCACAACCAGAAACGAGCTGAACGCGACGGAGCCCAGCCCAACGGCCGCCCCTATCGCAAGCCCCTCGCCAAAGTTGTGCAGTCCGATTCCTATCGATATCATCAGGGCAATGGCCATGGGACCCGCAAGCTGCGGAGGGGCGCCGCTGCCGGCGCGGCCGTCCCCCTCCCCGGCACGCCTGCCGTCCCCAGTACCGCGACTGCCAGAGAGTCTCTCGCCGGCATAGAACAGCCCCAGAAACGACACCACAACGGAGGTGGCAAGCAACATCAACCCGTTAAAGCTGCCGGCTAGGTTCTCCTGTGACACATCCACCGCCTCCTCCACAGAGTCGAGCGCCAGAAAGAACAAGAGCCCCACGGTCACGGCCAGAAAGAAGACGTAGACCTGCCTGCCCATGCGGCGTATGAACGGCAGCCACAGGAGCCCGATCAGCACCGGGATCACCCCCACGTACGTCCCTATTACGGCAAAAAGGGCGACCAGCTCGCCGGAGGGTCTCAGGGCGGGGGCAGCCGACTCGACCTCCCGCTCAAAGCGCGTCCCGTCATCTGTGGTGATGCCTATCGTATACGGCTCGGCCACGTTCCAGTCAAACGGTATGCGCACCACCGCGGTCTCGTACCTCTCAAGGCGCGCATCGGGCTCAACCGCGGCCGGATGTATCCTATCGTTGACGTCGGCCACTGCTATTGAGACCGGGATGGGGCCCGTGTTACGCACGGTCGCAAGAATCTCCGAGCCAACAAAGTCCACGCGCTCTATGGTGACTTCCGGCAGCGGCACGCCGACTTCGAGCATCGTGGAGCCGGGGCCCGATACGTAGAGCACCAGTATGACGACGAGCGCCAGCGGGGCCGCCCCGCTTGCCGCGACGCGGAGCCGCCCCGCGCTGCCTCCGTGTCCAGGCAGGCCGCGGCCCTGCTCATGCGCCATCGGGCGCCTCCCGTCCGTCATATGCGGCAGCGGGGCCGGTCACGTCCCGGGCCTGCTCCCCGGCCGCGCCGGAGGATTCCCCGGTGTCGGCATACCCGTCACCGTTGCCGCCGTCATTATAATCGCCGTCACTACCACCACCACCATCTTCTTCTTCTTCTTCTCCAGTCCCCGAATCCTTGACCAGAAACACCCCGACCCATCCCTTCTCGGAGAACTCGACCTTGTGCGCGTGGAACAGGAATTTGCCCGTATGCTCGTACGTGAACTCCATTATGCCGCGCTCCGTCTGCGACAGTGTAATCATGTCGGTGTAGAATGATGCAGACTGGTCCGTTCCGGTAGGATAGTAATAGAACAGGTTTCCGTGCAGGTGGAAGTTGTTTATCGGGTCAAACTCCACCATGTTGACCACGTATACGCGTATCAGCCGGTCCCTCTCTATCTGTATCGGGTGGTGCTGGTAGTAAAACGGGACGGTGTTCGCCGCGTAAAAGTTGTTCTCCGTGTCAAAGTCAGTGTCAAACCCGTTCAGCACCATGACCAGCTCGTCGGCCGGGGCCCTGCCCTCCTCCGGATCCACTATAAACACGCCGTACAGGCCGTGTATGATGTGCTCCTCAAGCGGCATGATGTGGCAGTGGTACGGGTGGACGCCCACGGGCCCCGCCTCAAACTCGTATGTGAACTGTCCGCCCCCGCCCCCGACGGGCTCAAAGACCCCGTCCATTATGGCCGGGTGTATCCCGTGAAAGTGCATCGTGTGCGGCTTTGTGCCGTTGTTGACGAACGTTATGCGCACCAGGTCGCCCTCCGTGGCGCGTATGGTAGGGCCCGGCACGGTTCCGTTGAACGTCCACACGTTGTAGAACACCCCGGGCGCAACCTCCTGCACGAGATCATCCTCGGCCACTATGACATACTCGCGTATGGTCTGGCCCGTCTCGTTGTGTACGGATACACGGCCGTACTCAAAGTTGCGCAGGTACTCGTCGGGGTCAAACTCCACCTCCGATACCTGGTATATGGGATCAAGCACCTCGCCCGTGGTCGTGATTACCGCGCCCGTATGGGTGAGAAAGGTCTGCGGCGGCCGCTGGGCCTCCGTATACACGTCGGAGATTGCCGTCGCGGACAGCACGGCAATGGCGGATGCCGCGGCCAGCGCCAGTATCACAGCCCGGAGGCGCCCAGTTGCCATGACGTATATGGCTGTGACGTTTATTTAAATTTAATCAAAGCTAATTTTTTTAATACAACCTAACTTTTGGGCCCCGTGCAGGTTTTTAAGGCGACATGCCAGACAGGCAGCGTGAACAAGATATCGGTTGCAATGGCAGGTTCGGGCGGGGCCGTTGCGCTGGGGCTCGTGCTGATGGCCCTCGGCACGCAGGCGGTGCTGGAGGACGTGGTGCAGGGCAGCGGCACGATAAGCGCGGCGACGCCGCCGTTGGAGATCGAGTTTGTGGTGGGGTATGACAACGACGACGACAACGACAACAAGGAGGATCGGACGGGCGTGTTCGCAGTACAGGTGCTCGACGCGCCGGAGGGAAGCGAGGTGTCGGCAACGGTCCTGGACCCGCTCGGTGCAGAGATTGCGTCCGTCTCACGCATAGCCGAGGAGCCCGGGGGCAGCGTCGAGGGCAGGTTCGACGCCGAGACGGAGGGCACGTACAGCCTTGTCATACGTAACGCGGGGCAGGACGGCGCCCTCACGTTCGGGGCCATCGGCCCCCTGCCGGACGTGTCATCAAAGGCGCTGGCGTTCATACCGTTTTACTTGCTGCTTGCCGGCATAATGGGAATGGCCGGACTGGGTGTATACTGGGCCGCCAGCATCAGAAGGCGGAAAAGGTTCAGTTGAGATAACTGTCCATCTTCTCGAGCCCCTCGACTGCGGCACCAAAGCCGTCACCGTCCTCGACCAGTCTGGAGAGTTTCTCAGAGTCGGCCTCCAGCGTGACGCTGCCCGAGTCGTCCGTGCCGCGTACGACGAATCCGCACTCTATGAGGTATCCGAGCCGCTCCAGCACGTCCTCTTCGGAGGAGGACGACGCGTCGGCAAGGTGCCGGCAGGTCTTGGCCCCGTCCTCGAGTTCCGCAAGCATTGCAGACGCGGCGGGATCAAACATACACTCTACTGCCCTGTCCCTGTCGTATGCGGGCTCCATGCACGCTGGGCGCTGCGTGCCGTTATAATCCTTCGGCGCGCATGCGGCGGTTGCAAGAGATGCGGACGCGGGCTCCAAAGCGGTTAAAAATCAAGATGCATGCCAGATAACCATGCAGCCCATGTGCAGGGGGGACAAGTCAGGCAGGGGGGAGCACTGTTACTGCAAGGAGGTGGACCAGCAGAGGGGCGTCAGGAAATGTTGCAGGTGCGGCATGTGGAACGTGCACGGGAGGGACTGGACCAGCATGGAGGACTACAGGTGAGCAGGCGCCGATCCCGGTCCTGCGTCATTCGGCTTTTTCGCCCTTCCGTCCTTCTTTTTCCGCCCGCCCGTCCATCCATCAATCCGCCCGCCCATCCATCCATCCATCTTGCCCCCTCCCCCGTCCACTGCCGATCCGGAGGCCGCGCCGCAAAGCGCGCCTTTGCATGGTTTTTATCGGGGATTTTCCGCATTTTTCGTACTTGAGCAGCAGCAGCACCAGTACCCAGGAATACAGGCACATAGTAAGGATCCTAGGAAACGACATACCGGGCGAGAAAAAGCTGCTCATCGGCCTGACCCAGATCAAGGGAATAGGGTACAACTTTGCGACGGCCATTCTTGACACTCTAAAGATAAGCCCCGACCTGAACGTGGGCGACATTACGGATGCAAACGTCCAGGACATAGAGAGGACAATAACGGATCCGGCAGGGGCCGGCTTTCCAAGGTGGTTTCTCAACAGGCAAAAGGACATAGAGACGGGCCAGGACAAGCACCTGCTGACGTCTGACATCCCGTTTACTCTCCGCAACGACATAGAGAGGGAGAGAATCACGGCCAGCTGGAGGGGATACAGGCACATGAGCGGCCTAAAGGTCAGGGGCCAGCGCACCAGGACCTCCGGCAGGAGAGGTGGCGCGGTAGGAGTCGCAAAGGGCGGCGGTGCGGCAGCTGTCCCCGCAAAGAAGAGTTCTGGCGGCGGCGGAGCTCCGGCGGCGCCTCAGAGCCCGGCCGATGCTTCTGCTGCTACAGCAGCGGCGCCCGCGGCAGACGCCAAACCCGAAGAGAGCGAAAAAAAGGAATAGTGACATAACATGGGCGATCCAAAATATCCGCGTCGGGCATGGAGAAAGCCGAAGAGGCCGCTCAACTATAATCTGAAGATGGACGAGCTCAAGACGCTCGGTACGTTCGGGCTGCGCACAAAACGCGAGTTGTGGAAGGCGCACACAGAACTGTCACGCGTAAGGCACCAGGCAAGATCACTTTTGGCTCTGAGGGCGGAGGACAGATCGAAAAAGGAACCCATACTGATGAGGTCGCTTGCCAGAATAGGGCTTGTGAGTCCGGACGCGACGCTTGATGACGTGCTGAACCTCAAGGTAAGCGACCTGCTTGCAAGGAGGTTCCAGACCATCGTCACCAAAAAGTTCGAGTTCAAGACCCCGTACCAGGCAAGGCAGGCGGTGGTGCACGGGCACATGATGATAGGGGAGAGAAGGATAAACATCCCGTCGTATGTCGTAACGGTGGAGGAAGAGGGCAGCATCAGGTTTGCAGCAGAGTCAAAGATTCCAGAGAGGCTCGAGAAGAGGCGGCAGGACGACAGGGGGAGCGATAATGAGGAAGATGATCACGAGGCGGCAGGCAGCGATGCGGCAGAGGGGGCAGAGGTAAAGCAGCAGGATGTCCAGAATGAGCAACAGCAGCAGGCTCAAAATGACGGCGATACGGGCAGCGAGCAGGGCGCCAAGAACGATGCAGTGCAGAATGCAGAGACCGCGCCGGCAGCAGAGAACGCGCCTGCAGGGTCATCATCGCAATAACCACCACCATAACCACCATCAACGCACGTTACAAAAAGATTCATCAAACCAATGTTTTGAAGAGTCGCGACCAAGTCTTTGAGTTGGCAGATGGCCGCAGGGCGCGTCCACCGGCATCAGAAATCTTATAAATTGACCCAAACAAATGATCCCATTACAGATGGTACGAGCACTACTTGGAACAACCCGCGTCGCGGCGGCGGTGTTGGCACTGGCTGCAGTCGCGGTGACTGCGGCGGCAGTGACGACGGGCGCACCATACTACCAAGAGGCCCACGCTTCGTCCGCGCCGTTCCAGTACGCCCAGAGCACCGTCAAGATCCACAACGGCAGCATACCCGCACTGGCACTCAATGAGCACGACTCGTTCGGCAGCAGCGTGGACTTTGTGGGCGACGTGAACGGCGACGGGGTGCCCGACCTCATGGTGGGGGCCAGCGGCGACGACTCGCACGCCAGAAACTCCGGGGCCGCGTACCTGCTGTTCATGAGTGCCGACGGGACTGCCGAGAGCGCCGTCAAGATCACCGGCGCCGACGTGCCGTCCCTGAGGGCCGGAGACTACTTTGGCGCCGGAGTGGCCGGCATAGGCGACGTGAACGGCGACGGGGTGCCCGACGCGGCCGTCGGCGCAGACGGGGATGACGCGGGCGGGACCAACGCCGGCACCGTGCACGTACTCTTCCTTGACCGCAGCGGCGCGGTGACCTCATCGACAGAGCTCAGCCCGGACACCATACCCGGGCTGTCGGCCAGACAGTACGAGTACTTTGGGTTCAGGGTGGCCGGCATAGGCGACTTGGACGGCGACGGGGTGCCCGACGTGGCCGTCGGCAGGTATCCGGCGCACGGCTCCCTGCTGTTTTTGAACCTGCCGTTTAACTACACGGATACCGTCAGCGAGCGGCTGGCAGCCTACCCCGACGAGGAGTTCTACGGATCGGTGGACGTCATATTCATGAACGCCGACGGCACGGCCAGGGAGTCGGCAAGTATAGGGCACGGTACGGCCAACGCGCCCGACCTCGAGCCGGAACACTTCTTTGGGACCGCCGTGGCCGGAATCGGCGATTTTGACGGGGACGGTGTGCCCGACCTGGCCGTCGGCTCGGATTCCACGGACCTGACATACGCCAAGGTGTGTCGCGACTCCGGCTCGTCTAGCACCACCGTACTGAATACGGGATCCATGCACGTCCTGATGATGAACGGCGACGGGTCAGTAAGGGACAGCTTTACCATAGACGGGGCGACGGAGAACGGGCCCGTCCTGAACGAGTTCGAGTTCTTCGGGATAGAGGTGTCGGCGATCGGCGATCTGGACGGGGACGGAGTGACAGAGCTTGCCGGCGGCGCCAACCGGGGCGACGGCGGGGGACTCGACAGGGGCGAGGTGCACGTCATGTACATGAACGGGGACGGCTCCATAAAGGCGACGCAGACGCTCGACGACCTGGCCCCCAACGGACCCTCCCTTGACGACTATAACTTCTTCGGCTTTGCGATGTCCTCCAGCGCCGACGTGAACGGGGACGGCAGGCCCGACATTGCAGTGGGCGCGTACCTGGACAACATAAGGGGGCTGCACGACCAGTCCGTCGAGGATGTCGACACGCTGACCCCCGAGGAGCGCGAAGCCATCGCAGACGAGATATCCAGGGGGGCGGCGGAGGCTGCCCTCGGCGCCGTACACGTCATACTGACAAGGTGACTGCCAGCAGAGCATGCCGCCTGACGGGCGCGGCCCAAAGGCGAAATACCTGCGCGCACGGCCATCCACGCCGCAAAACGGCTCAAGTCTGCCACGTCACGCGCAGGAAAAATCTGACGCGCCTGCCGCCGCGGCAGAGGCGAAGACAGTACCATCACCGCAAACCCCGAGGCGCGCATGCCTTACTGGTTGCACTAGTTTCCCTTTCCTTCCCTTCCCCTCCGCATTTCCCGACAAACAAGACGAGGGCAAGCGCCATTTTTTAGCACAGTCATTCCAGCCGGCCGCGGACCAATGCCGAGGAACTGAAAAAGAGTAGGCTTTTATCGCAAACCCGGCCCCCGCGGATCTGTTTGAGATGTGTTGTTCCATAATAGGGTACAGCAGTAGGGGTGACGGTGACGGTGACGGCGCGGCGCCCATACTGGTACGCGGGCTCAGGCGCATGGAGTACCGCGGGTATGACAGCGTGGGGGTCGCAACCGCATCCGGCGAGCGCGGCCCGGGGCAGCAGGCGGATGGCGACATAATGGTGCGCAAGGGCACCGGCAGGGTGGACGACGTGAACAGGTCGGCGCGCCTCGACGCGATGCCCGGAAGCGTCGGAATAGGCCACACGAGGTGGGCCACACATGGAAACGTGACGGACGCAAACGCGCACCCCCATCCAAGCAGCTCAGGCGAGATCGCTGTAGTGCACAACGGCATCATAACAAACTTCGAGGAGATAAAGTCTGAGCTTGTACAGGACGGGTACGCGTTCAGGAGCGAGACGGACAGCGAGGTGATCTCAAACCTGCTGCAGAAAAACTACGAGCGGACCAAGAGCGTCAAGGAGTCCATGGCAAGCACGGTTTCAAGGCTGCAGGGCGAGTATGCGTTCGTGGCAATGTTCAGCGGCGGCAGGCTGGCCGCGGCCAGGCTCCACAAGCCGCTCATAGTCGGGGTCGGAAAGAACGACATGTTTCTCTCAAGTGACGTGCTCGGGTTCATCGAGTACACGGACGAGGCCGTATACGTGGAGAACGGCAACATGGTGATTGCAGACAGGGACACGGCCACATTCGAGATAACGGACTTTGAGGGAAGCCCCGCCAAGTACAGCATAACAAAGGTCTCAAAGGAGTTCGGGGACGCGTACAAGGGCGACTATGCGCACTTTACCCTAAAGGAGATCTTCGAGCAGCACGAGACCGCGTCCAGGGCAGGCGGGACGGCCGTGCATGAGATAGCAGAGGCCGCCAAAATCATACGCGACGCGGACAGCGTATGCCTGACGGGCAGCGGGAGCAGCTACAACGCGGCGCTAGTCGCAAAGCACTTCTTTGCAAGCCATGCCAAAAAGAGCACAGAGGCCGTCATGTCAAGCGAGATGCAGTTCTCATCGGAAGGAATGGGCCCCGGCTCGGTGCTCGTGGCCATATCCCAGAGCGGGGAGAGCGCCGACGTGCTGAGCGCAGTCAGGACGGCGAGGAAGGCGGGGTGCAGAATAATATCGGTGGTCAACATGATGACCTCCTCGCTTGCGCGCCAGTCAGACGTGACAATCGGGATGAACTGCGGCCCCGAGATAGGGGTGGCCGCCACCAAGAGCTTTACGTCCCAGCTGGTGGTGCTATACAGGATAATATCTCAAGTGGCAGGAGGCAGGCGGCCTGATGGGGGTAGTGGTGACAATGGTGGTGGTGACAATGGTGGTGGTGGTGACAATGGCGGCAACGGCAGCAGCAACAGCGGCATCACAGGCGCGGTCCCGGGCCTCATACTCCGGACGCTGGAGGATCCCACCGGCGTGCAAAAGGTGGCAAAGGAGCTAAAGGACATATCTGACATATACGTGCTCGGCAGGGGCGTGCACTATCCCATCGCAACGGAGGCGGCCCTGAAGATAAAGGAGCTGACGTACATACACGCAGAGGGGATTGCAGGGGGCGAGCTAAAGCACGGGCCGCTTGCGCTGATGGACGACTCGACATACGTCATCGTGATAAACCCGGCCGACTCCACGCACGAAGAGATGCTGACCAGCGCAAGGGAGATAAAAGCCAGAGGCGCGAGAATAATAGGAATATCCGACGCGCGTTCAGACGTGTACGACCACTGGATAAGGATTCCGGAAGCCGGGGGCGAGGCGGAGAATGCAAAGAGCCCGCTTTATGCCATATCGGAGATCATACCCATACAGCTGCTCGCGTACTATACGGCGCTGGAGAGGAATGCGGATCCGGACTATCCGAGGAATCTGGCAAAGTCTGTAACTGTCAAGTGAGTGGAGCCGGTGCGAAGGGGACCGTAGACTGCCCCGTCCGGCACGGGGCCCGCAGACCCGCCCTATGCGGCCCGCGATTCGGACATTTTGGTATACTCGGCGTCTATTGCGCGCGTCATTTCTGCGCGCCCGGCGTTTGTCTTTAGCATGGCAGAGATGATGCAGCCGCCCGCGCCTACGCCCTCCTTGGCATACCCCTCCGCAAATGCCCTCAGTCCCGCATGCTTTGAGGCGTCAAGCCCCGGATCTACTGCGATTGCAGGCACGTCGGACACGTCAGATATCAGCCCTGCAAAGTCCGCATGCTTGTCTTCGGCCACGTACGAGGTTGTTCCGACTGCCACGTTGCTGCCGTCGTATCCTATCCTCGACGCAACGGCAAGGACGGCGGCCATCTGCGTCCCGCCTGCCAGCATCACCTTGGAGGATATGGACGCCGAGCTCAGCATGCCGGCCACGAACGGAATCATCGGATCCCCCACGGCGGCCGTTATCCGGTACACGTAATGCTGCCTCTCCGCCTCGCTTGAACCCGGTCCGGGCGGCCTTGGCGCGACGTCATCAAGGGGAACCTGCGCGTCGTAGGCATAGTCACTGTCATTGCGTTCGGGGCGCGCGGCCGCGTGCAGGCTGCCGTCCCGGCCTTGCAGGCGCCGTCCGTCACCAGGTGCGGTGCCAGCCGCATTGCCCGCGGCGCCGCCAGGGGCGCCTTCCGCACGGCCGCCCTCCCCGCCGGGCGCGTGCTGCCGTGCACGCCCCGCGCTCTCCCTGCCAAGCCTCAGAAACGCGTCACGTACGACCCTCCTCTTGAGCGATATCGGGTTTGAGGGCATGCTGGAGCTGACCCTCGCGCGGTACCCCAGCCCGTACAAGACTGCCATTGCCGTGGTGGTTCCGGCCGGAATGCTCTCGCCTATCACCAGGCAGTCGGCAAGCGGCGCCAGGCTCCTCCCCACTATGCGCCCATAGTCCACCGCATGCAGCACGTCCTGCACCGACATCGCGTCGCGCGTGCGGATGTTGCCTCCGTATCCGAGCCCCGTGGCCACGTACGGCAGCCTCGGGGATACGCGGCTTCCGGCGTTTATCGCCACGTGCGGAATGCTTGCGTGCTCGAGGGCCGCCTTTGCAAGGACGGCGGGGGTCGGCTTGCCGTCAGGCGTGACGGGTATGCCCTTGATGGTCCTGCAGTATCCGTAATGCAGGTATTCGGCATCGGCAGGCGGCGTGAACTTGAACGAATCCGTGTCGGCGCCAGCAATCGTAAGCCCGGGAACCTCGCAGGTGGACGTATACGACATTACCATCGAGAACAGGAACCTGCCGGATGCGACAGAGTCGACAAAGTCTGCGCCCCTGCGCCCGCTTCCGTGTATCCTCAGGCCGTCCGTATCCGTTGCGCATCACCGGCCCGTGCGCGGCGCAGGCCGGCTTCTTCGCGTAAATGACAGTGCGTCCATGCGCGGTCACCCCATGGTCATCCTTGCCACGAACTGTTCCTCGGATACCGGGCGCATCACAGGGTTGCCCTGCTTTTGATCTCCGAGGGTGGACGTCGGCGCGGCCCCATAGTCGTGCCCCGGATACATTACAAGCGAGTCCTCAAGGTTTGCAAGCGTGTCGAATATGCTGCGGTACAGTTCGCGCGCGCTGCCGCCGGGCAGGTCGACGCGCCCGCACGTGCCCACAAACAGCGTGTCGCCGGTAAAGATCTTGCCGTCCCCGACCAAACATATGCTGTCCTTTGAGTGACCGGGGGTGTGCAGCACCTCGAGCGCCGAGTCCCCTAACGCGACGGCGTCGCCGTGCCGCAGCGATATGTCATGTGGCAGCTCGGACGCCTCGTGCTGCGCTATAGGGGCGCCGGTGGACTGGGCCATCTGCCCGTTTCCCGTCGTGTGGTCAAAGTGGTGGTGCGTGTTTACGATGTGCGTGACGTGGAGCGAGTCCCGCCTTATGACCTGTTCGAGTGCTGCCAGGTCCCACGAGGGGTCCAGTATTATGGCATCCTTGGTTTTATAATCAGATATGATGTACGTAAAGTTCTGCATGCGTCCCACTGGTATCTGCTCGACTCCAATGGTCATGAGACGATTCCTGCCTCCGCCTCCGGCGGGATGCCTATCTTTTCCGTATGCAGGGCGCCGGTCAGGTCGGGGCGCCTTGGAATGCCCTGCTTCATGCGGTGGAACGTAACGGTCATGTCGCACGCCGTATGTATGTTGGCAGTCTCCCCGGTCTGCGGGTCGAGTCCCGAGGGCACGTCTACTGCCATCTTGAACGGCCCTTGCTGCTCGTTGATGTATGCGATGGCCGACGAGTACGGCTCCCGGATGCTGCCCGTAATGCCGGTTCCGAATATCGCGTCTACAAGGATGTCAGGCGTGCCGCTTGGCGGCACAAACGCGGCGCCGCATGCCACCAGGGACACCGAGCCGGGCATCCTCTCCAAGAGGGACCAGTTCCACCGGCTCTCCTCCGTCTTTATCATGCCGGGGCTGCCTAGCAGGTGCACTGCGGGACGAGCCCCGTACCCGGCAAGGTGCCGGGCTACCACCATCCCGTCGCCGCCGTTGTTTCCGAGGCCGGCGGCCACCAGAACGTGCTTGCCTGCCATGTCGTGCCCCTTGGCGCGTACGGCCTCCACCAGGCGCCTGGCGGCGGCGGCGCCGGCATTCTCCATCATGAATTTTTTGAGAAAGCCCATGTCGTGCCCCCTGTTCTCGATGTCATACATCTGGGACACCGTAATTGGAGGATCCATGGCGTGGTGGGCGGGGGCGGCCAAATTAAGCTTGCCAAGCGTCGGCAGCAGGCGCGGGGCAGCCGCACCCGTGAATGCGGCCGCGGGCAAAAGCTCTCAAGGAATTTAACGGGGCCCTTGGCAGTACAATCGTGAAGAGTGTCCTCACGCTTGATGACTTTGACCTCAGGGGCAAGACCGTGTTTCTGAGGGTCGACATAAACTGTCCCATCGACCCCAATACAATGGAGATTCTAGGCACAAAGCGGATAGAGGAGGCGGCGGCCAGCCTAAAGTCGCTGCAGGATGCAAAGGTGGTGATCGCATCCCACCAGGGAAGGGTGGGCAACAACGACTATACCGGAATGTCAAGCCATGCGGGGGTGCTCCAGAAGGTGACCGGCCGCAGCATCAGATACGTGGAGGACGTGATGGGGGCAGCTGCCCAGGACGAGATACGAAACATGAGGGACGGCGACATCATACTGCTTGACAATCTCAGGTTCTGCGCGGAGGAGAACTATGAGTTTCCTCCCGAGGCCGCCGCCAAGACGATAATGGTCTCCAGGCTCTCAAAGCTGTTCGACGCGTGCGTCATGGACTCGTTTCCGAGCGCGCACAGGCAGCATCCGTCGATTGTGGGCTTTCCCCACGTGCTGCCGGCGTGCGCCGGCAGGATCGTAGAGCGCGAGGTCCAGAACCTCGACAACATAATGACGGTGGCAAAGGCCCCCCACGTGATCGTGTTGGGGGGCTCAAAGGTGCCCGACAGGCTCGAGGCCATAAAGATGCTGATAGAGAACGGCAGGGCCGACCACATACTGCTGACCGGGCTCATTGGAAACGTGTTCCTGCGCGCCCAGGCAAGGATAAAATCGTCGCTTGGGATAAAACGCGAGGAGGAGGCAGTGGCAAGGGCCCACGCGCTGATCGGCGAGTATCCCGACGTGTTTGCCACCCCCGTGGACGTGGCAATCGACAAGGACGGCGAGAGGGTCGAGATGGACGTCAGGGAGATGAGCAGGGGGGACAAGGTGTACGACATGGGCCCAAAGACGGTGGAATACTACTCAAGGCTGATATCGGGCGCCGGCACCGTGTTCATAAGCGGCCCTGCGGGGTTCTTTGAGAACGAGAACTTTAGCTACGGGACAAACTCCCTGCTGAGGGCAGTCGCGGACTCCATGGCCACCACCATAGTCAGCGGCGGCCACCTGACCTCGGCGCTAAAAAAGCTGGGGCTGACTGACAGGATAAACCACATCAGCACCGCCGGCGGGGCCCTCGTGTTGTACCTGACAGGCAAGCGCCTTCCCATGATAAGCGCGCTAGAGGATGCGGCCGCCAGGCACAGGAACCAGGGGCCTAGATGATACGAGTTTGCCGCCCCAAGGGATGCCGGCAGTGGCGGGGGATACGAGTACCTGTGATCAGGAGCATTGGGGCACCGTCGAGTTGCGGCGGCGGCGATCGGGGTGGCGGCTGCAGGGATGGCGGCATGCATGACGGCGGCGGCATCTGCCCCTCCGCATGGCGCCTTCAAATACGGCATTTACGGACTAGAACTATCACGCCGTGCGGATCCGGCGGACTCGGATTCGCATGACGTGTCGCGACCGCGCACGGAAGGGCCGTACAGGTATAGCTAAAAGCAAAAGTCCCCGGGGGATCAAATTTGCCAAATGTAATGCGCCATGTTCACCGCGGCCGTCACCGTTCGCGGGAACCGCGCCTGGCGCCGCCTCGTCAGTCGGCCCCGGTCACCGTCACGCCGACCATCCGGAAATTGCTCGTGCCAAAGTCGCCCGTCGAGGTGGCGTTGACGGCGTACTTGGCCTTGTCAGGATAGTCAGCGGACGGTTTTACCACCAGGGTGTTTCCATCGATCTCAAAGAGGTCAGAGTCCCCGCCGGTTCCTATGCCGTATGCCGGGTTCTGGCCGTCAAGGATCGGGTTTTGCGCGGCGATGTTTCCTACCTTCTTCGCTGCGCCGTCGTCGCCGCCGCGTAGGTCGATGGACGCGTTGTCCAGAACGACGTACCAGCTGCCCAAGTTTTGAACGAAGGACGAGGCGCGGCCGAACATCCGGTCCATGTTTTTCACGTTTGAGACGCCCCATCCGGAGACGTCGCCGTTGAAGGACGATGCGATGTGGAACATCTCCCCCATGTTGGTCACGCCCGAGACGTCCCATCCGGAGACGTCACCGTTGAAAGATGACCTGCTGAACATCCTGTACATGTTTTCCACGTTTGAGACGTCCCATCCGGAGAGGCGGCTGTGGAAGAACGGCGTACCCTGGAACATGCCGCTCATGTCCGTCACTGTGGAGACGTCCCAGTTTGAGATGTTTTCGTTGAAGGCAGAGCCGCTGAACATGTAACCCATGTCCGTCACTTTGGAGACGTCCCAGTTTAGATGTTTTCGTTGAAGGCAGAGCTGCAAACGTTTCGTGCATGTCCGTCACGTCCGAGACGTCCCAATTTGAGATGTCGCCGCTAAAGTCAGAATCTTGGAACATGCCGCTCATGTTAGTCACTTTGGAGACGTCCCAATTTGAGATGTCGCCCTTGAATTTAGAATTTTGGAACATGCCGCTCATGTTAGTCACTTTGGAGACGTCCCAACCGGAGATGTCGCCGTTAAAGTCAGAATCTTGGAACATGCCGCTCATGTCAGTCACTCCGGAGAGATCCGGAGTATCTGCAGTATGGGATGTAAACACCACTTTTCTGAACGCGAAAGCCATAGACTCCCATTGGGCGTCACCCCACTGTTCAATTGACACGGTTTTGTAGGCGTTATCGTGATCTTCGGTAAGCAGTATCCTCGTAAAGTCGCCATATATGCGGACAGTGTATTCCCCGGCATCCGTATACGCGTGGCTCTGGTCTCCGGTGACGTTGGCAGATATGCTGCCGTCGCCCCAGTCTACCGTGTAGGCGCCAGTCGCGTTGCCCACAGGGATGGTTATGGACTCGTTTGGCGAGATGGTCCTCCACGTGGTGACAAACGGCCTGTCGCCGGTGTCTTCTATGTCGGCGCTGCTGAGCCTCGGGTTCCTGGGCGCGTCTGGCTGTTTGTCGGCAGGCACGAATCCCAGGTTTAGCATCGTTCTGACGTCGTCATGGGACACCCTCAGGGACAGCGTTACTCCGTCCGGGCACGAACAGCCATCACACACAATTTGGTGGGTGCGCTCCGTCTTGAGATCTAACACGTCCACGCCCAAACCCGCATAATACGCCCTGAGCACGTCCAGGCTGTGCACGTGTCCCCACGGATTGCCGCCACATTGTATGGGGTCGATTTGGATCCAGGCCGTTTCCTCCACGTCGTCCAGGACTGCCGGGATTTCAAACAGCTCGCCGGCGCCTATCTGTCGCACCATATCGTACGCCGACAGGGCCTGGATTTCTCCAAGCGGCACGCTGGCAGTCACAAACGACAGGGAACTGGCCGCGGCCACATTCGTGGCACCGTGGCAATCAACAAGTATCTGTTTCACTGCCTGCTTGTCTGTATCGGAGACTATGAGCAGCACGGAATAACTGCCGGTGACGTTGGCGTCCAACATCTCGCTGATCCTGTCGAACAGTCCCGCGTCGAACTTTCCGGCATTGGCGGTTTCCTGCCGGTCCTTGCAGTCTTTCCCGCTGTGGGATGTTTCCGGGCTTGCCTGCAACCCGGCTGCCGCCTTCCATCCCCTTTCTGCAAGTTTGGCAGATGATGACTCGTTGACGCACGCCGGCGTGCCACCGGGTGACTGCATCAGTATTTGCCGTCGCGGCACTGTATCTCGTCGAATGGGACGCCTTCCCGTATCTGCTGAAGCGGGGACGGGATCGCGTCGGCGCCTGCGGCAGGCACGGCAGCTGACAGCACGAATGCCGCCAGCGCGAGACCGGGCATCGCGGCTTTCAGCATCAAGAGTGGCTACGCGGGTGGTACATATATGATCTTGACTTGGGGGGGGCGCCGTCCAACCCGAGTATATCAATTGGTGCGTAGGGTTCCTTGAGCACATAGGGCGGACCGATTAGCGCCAACCCTATTGACGCAGAGACTATCTTCCAATTCGCGATATAGACTCTGGGCCGGCATATCACTCTTGACGCCCATGTCACGAATTGGAAGCAGCACCCAACAGGAAGACTTCAGAATACGCACGAACTTTGGATCGGGATTATATGCCGGCTTATTGGGGGAAAAATCATATCCGTATGTTTGATTTCATATGTTCCACTAACACTAACACTTACACCGATGCCAAGTTCCTACAACGGCGCCCCGCAGCCGGGATTCGGGCATGCGCGCTCCTCTGCCCTTCCCAGGTGGACCGTTTGGGAGCAGGCGCCGCACTTCATCTCGTCCACCGCGTCAAAGAGGCGCAGCCACATCGTGTTAAAGTTCTGCGCTATGTTGCGCACAAGGCCCGACTCGCACAGCGACACAAAGTCGGACTCGACGTCGCACACGTCGCACGCGTCGTCCACGACGCCTTTTTTGCGCATGATGCCCAGGACTTCGTCGTTGGTAAACCGGAGCTCGAGGTCGTTGAAGTTCTCAAATATCGCGCGGCGCATCTCAAGGTTCAGCGCGGCGGTGGCGGCGTTATTGCCAGAAGCGGCGGTGTCGGCAGCGTCGTCGGCCCCTGCCGCCCCGTCAGAATCGCCGGCCATCTAGTACAGTCCAGCAACCTCTTCTTTTAGTCTGTCGATCTCCTCAGAAGACGTGGCGGCATCCGCGGCGGCCGGGTCAGCAGAGCTGCCCGAATCCTGCATGTGCCTTCCAAGATACGTGTATAGCGCCGACTTGAACACCTTTAGTGACAGCAGCGCGCACTTTATGCGGACCGCCTGCAGGTGCTCCAGCCCCAGCTCGCCCAGTATGTCGTCCTTGCCGACTGCCCTCACGTCCTCCAGGCTCTTTCCCTTTGTAATCTCAGTCAGTACCGACGAGCACGCCATGCAGATTGCGCAGCCCTTGCCATGGAACTTTATGTCAGAGACGGTGTTGTCAGATATGTTCATGTCTATGTCTATGCTGTCACCGCACAGCGGGTTTGAGTCATGAAACGTCACGTCGGGGTCCTCTATCTTGCCAAAGTTTGCCGGATTCCTCGAATAGTCCACGATCATCTCGTGGTAGATGTCCGCGTTGCCGCCGCTGCTCATTTTACGGCCCCGTCCTCCTCTTTCTTGCCGCGCACCGCAAACTTTTGCGCCACCGCGTCAAGCGATTCTACCAGCGCGTCGATCTCGGAGGTCGTATTGTACAGGTAAAAGCTCGCCCTTGACGTGGCCGCCACGTCGAGCTTTTCCATCAGCACCTGCGCGCAGTGGTGTCCCGACCGGAGCGCCACGCCGGCCTCGTCTATTATGTACGCGACGTCGTGCGGGTGCACCGACTGGAAGTTAAACGAGATGACGCCGCCGCGCCTCGAGGCGTCCTTTGGCCCGTATATCTTGAGATCCGGCACGGCCGACAGTTTCTCTAGCGCATATTTCGTGAGGAGCACCTCGTGGCTTCTGACGTTCTTCATCCCGATCCGCTCAAGATAGTCTATGGCGGCACCCAGCCCTATCACGTCGGCGATGTTTGGCGTGCCGGCCTCGAACTTGTACGGCAGGTCGTTCCACGTGGACTCGTACTTGTGCACCTCGCGTATCATGTCGCCGCCCCCGTGGAACGGCACCATCTCGCCCAGCATTCTCTTGCTAGCCCAGAGTATGCCTATGCCGGTGGGCCCCAACATCTTGTGGCCGGAGAATGCAAAAAAGTCACACCCGAGCGACGCGATGTCGACTGGCATGTGCGGCACGGCCTGGGCGCCGTCCACCAGCGTGGGGACGTCGGCGGCCTTGCACTTTGATATGATTGCATCGGCGTCTGTGATGGTGCCAAGCACGTTTGACATCAGGCTGAACGCGACCAGCCTCACCCTCCCGGTCCCAAGCAGCCTGTCCAGATCGTCAAGAATCAGCTCGCCGTTGTCGTCAATCCTGACATATTCCAGGACCGCCCCCCTTTCCTCGGCCACGAGCTGCCACGGCACAATGTTGCTGTGGTGCTCGTATTCCGTAGTGACTATGATGTCGCCGGGCTTTACGTGGCCCCTTCCCCACGCGTACGCCACCAAGTTGATCGCCTCAGTAGTGCCGCGGACGAATATTATCTCCTGCCGGTCCTTGACGTTTACAAACTTGGCCACCTTGTCCCGGACCGCCTCGTAGGCCTCAGTGGCCTCCTCGGCGAGCGCGTATACGGCCCTGTGGGTGTTCGCATTGTACGTCCTGTAGTAGTCGCCTATCGCGTCTATCACCTGCGTGGGCTTTTGCGTGGTGGATGCATTATCCAGGTATACCAGGGGCTTGCCGTCCCTGACGGTCCTGGCAAGTATCGGAAAGTCCCCCCGGAGATCCTCAAAGTTTACTGCGGGCGGCGCAGTGGATTTTGTTTGCGAAGGGGGCTGCTGTGGCCGCGGCTGTTGAGCATTGTGCGGCAGTTTTTGCTGCTGCTGCGGTTGCTGCTGCTGTGGTGTTTGCTGCTGCGGTTGCTGCTGCTGTGGTGTTTGCTGCTGCTGTGGTGTTTGCTGCTGCTGCTGTGGTTGTTTTTGCACATGCTGTGATTGCCGATGATGTCGATTCCGGCGGCGTGCCTTTTTGCCCTGCTGTTGCTGTTGTTGTGGCTGCTGCTGCCGTGATGGTTGCCCATTCTGAGTCGCGTCCATGGCCGATCACTACGCCTCTACGTATATCTGTCCATCGTCCACTCTAACATTGTAGACCTGCACGGGTTTTTCGGCGGGGGGGTTCAGGGGGCAGCCGGACTCCAAGTCAAACACGGAAAGATGCAACGGGCAGCGCACGCCGTCGGGCCCCAGAAAACCCGTCGACAGGTCCGCGTCCTCGTGGGTGCACATCAAATCAGTCGCGCGTATCACCCCGCCCTGGTTTGCGACCAGCATCCTGCGGCCGCCCTCATGATCCTCGAATTTTTGCAGCGTCCCGTCTGCAACGTCGGAAAGCGGGCACACGTAGAGCCATCCTTTTTTGTCGTCGCGGCTGTCGCCGGCACCCACACCTGCGGCAGCGTCCACGGCAGCGTTCTTGTCGCCGCCGCCGCCGTCATCATCAGCGGTACTTGTAGTGTTGCTCAATCTCCGCATCCTCGTTGTACCGGGTCTCCTCGACCTCGACGAACTTTGCAAGCTCCTCGTCCGTATTGATGCCAAGCTCGCGGCCCTCCCATTTTGACTCGATCAAATATGCAATCCAGGCCCTTACCTGGTACGACATCCTCCTGGACAGCGGCTCCAGGAACCCCTCGACGATGGTACGCTCGGCCTCCTCCTTGCTGAGGCACCTTGACTGCAGGTAGAATATCTGCTCCTCGTCGATCTGGGCGACTGACGCCGAATGCGTGGCCTTGACGTCGTTTGTCAGTATCTCCAGTCCGGGTATGGCGTCGGACTTGGCATCTGGGTCAAGCAGGATTGACCTGCCTGACAGAAACGAGTTTGACTTTGCCGCGTTCTCCTTTATGCGTATCATGCCCTTGAACAGCGACTTGGACTTGTCGCGCAGGATGGACTTTTCGACGACCCTGCCCTCAGTCGAGGGGGCCTCGTGGTTCACCTCGGTCTGGATGTCAAAGGACTGGTCCGCGTTTCCGAACACCACCTCCGAGTCGTTTGTAGACGCCCCGCTGCCGCGCAAAAAGTAGTCTATGCGGTACCTGCTCAGCTGGGCCCCGAAGAGCCCCGAGTACCAGTTCACCTGGGCGTCCTGCGATATGTCGGTAAGCCGGGTCGAAAAGTTGACGGCCGACTGGTCGAACATCTGGAGCGTCGTCACGTCAAGGCGCGAGTTGGCGCCCACCGTCGTGTTGAGCATCTCCATATATGACGGCTGCAGGGCGGCCGCCGGGGATGATGCAGAGCCGTCGCCGGGCTTCGGCGAGTACATTTCCTGCGCGATGGTGGCCTTCGCCGAGTCCCCCATTGCAATGACGTTGCGGGATATTACAGACGAGCCGTCCTGGGGCAGGCAGACCAGCGCGTATATGGGCTTGTCAATCTGGACCCCGTCAGGCACGTGTATGAACACCCCGGAGTTAAAGGCCGCATTGTTCAGCGCGGTGAACTTGTCGCCCTCCGAGTCCGACGACTCGAGGGCGGCGCGCACGGCCGGCTCGTTGCTGCTGTCGTTTAGCGCGTCATATATGGAGCTGATCACGACGCCCTTGGCGGCCGCGTCATCGGGAATGTTGGTGCGGACAATGCGGGTGCCCACCTGTATGATCGACGTCTCGTCCTTTAGTTCCGCGATGCGGCGGCCCAGAAACTCGGGCTCGGCGTCGGATGCGGACATGCCGGGCGGCAGCAGCACCTGCGCGGGATCAAGCCTCCTGGCATCGGTATACTTGTTGTACAGCGGCGAGGTCTCAAGAGGCAGCCGGCCGTACGTCTCAAACGAGCTGCGCCTGTACTCTTGGAGCCACTGCGGATCGCGCCCCTGGGCGGATATCTCCTCTATGTGGGACTCGTCGAGTTCGGACAGCTTTTGAAGTGTGGACATTGCATTATCAACTCACAGGCAGCGGGCAGGCACGACGGCGGTCACCCCACGGAGTCGTCCATCTCGAGCTTTATCAGCCGGTTCAGCTCCACCGCATACTCCATCGGGAGCTCCTTTGTGAACGGCTCCATGAACCCGTTTACTATCAGCGACAGGGCCTCCTCCTCCGTAAAGCCCCGGCTCATCAGGTAGAATATCTGGTCGTCGCCGATCTTGCCTACGGTGGCCTCGTGCGTGATGGTGGCGTCCTCCTGGTTTATCTCCATGTACGGGTACGTGTCGGTCTTCGACGTGTCGTCAAGAAGCAGCGCGTCGCACCTTACGGTCGACTTTACGTTGGTCGCGCCCTTTGCCACGTTGAGCAGTCCGCGGTACGTGGAGCGCCCGTCATGCCTGCTCACTGACTTGGAGGTGATCTTTGACTTTGTGTTTGGCGCCAAGTGCACCATCTTGGCGCCCGTGTCCTGATGCTGCCCCTTGCCTGCAAAGGCAATCGACAGCGTCTCGCCGTATGCGCGCTCTCCCATCAGGTACACGCCGGGATACTTCATCGTGAGGCGGCTTCCAATGTTGCCGTCAATCCATTCCACCGTGGCCCCTTCGTACGCGTAGGCGCGCTTTGTCACCAGGTTGTACACGTCGTTGCTCCAGTTCTGGATTGTGGTATACCGCAGGCGGGCGTCCTTGTGGGCCACCAGTTCCACCACCGCAGAGTGCAGTGATTCGGACGAGTATACGGGAGCCGTGCAGCCCTCTATGTAGTGGACCTCTGCGCCCTCGTCTACGATGATCAGGGTGCGCTCAAACTGCCCGATGTTCTCCGCGTTTATCCTAAAGTATGCCTGGAGTGGCATGTCGACCTTTACGCCCGGCGGCACATAGATGAACGAGCCGCCGCTCCAGACGGCGCTGTTGAGGGCCGCAAACTTGTTGTCCTCGGGTGGTATGACTTTGCCAAAGTACTTGCGGAATATTTCAGGCTGCTCCTTTAGCGCCGAGTCGGTATCAAGGAACATCACGCCCTGCTTTTGCAGGTCCTCCCTGAGGTTGTGGTATACGACCTCGGACTCGTACTGGGCCCCGACGCCGGCCAGGAATTTCTTCTCGGCCTCTGGAATTCCAAGCTTGTCAAATGTGTTCTTTACGTCGGCCGGAACGTCGTCCCAATTCTTCTCGGTCTTTTCTGACGCCTTTGCATAATAGTAGATGTTCTGAAAGTCTATCTTGCTCAGGTCGCCGCCCCACGTGGGCATGGGTTTTTTCATAAACGTCTCATATGATCTCAGCCTAAAGTCGAGCATCCACTGCGGCTCGTCCTTCATCTTGCTGATTCCAATTACCGTCTCCTTTGTGAGCCCCTTTTTGCTCAGGTGGACGTACATTTCAGTGGAATCCTTAAAGTCATACTTTGAATAATCCATCTCAAGGTTCTCAGTTGCCATCACACACGACATAACGTCGTTATTATAAATAGATGTGGGAAAATAGGCAGAGCTAAATAGGCGCAGCTAAAGGAAGGGAGGAAGGAAGGAGCGGGTAGGGAGAGTCAGAACAGGCCCGCAAACGAGAGCAGCGCGACGCAGCCCATTATGATTGCAAACCACCAAAAGCTGACCCTGCCCGCTATACCCACTAGTACGCGCATCGACAGGTACCCGAACGCAAAGGAGAGCGCAAGCCCCACCAGCAGTTCGGAGGGTTCGGCATCCGGGAATCCGTACACAAGCAGGAGTCCCGCTTGGGCCGTCAGCACGGCGGGAATGCCCATCAAAAAGGAGAGGCGCAGGGCCTCGGGCGCCGAGTATCCGCGCAGGAGAAGCGCAGAGACCGTGACGCCGGACCGGGACAGCCCGGGCAGGGCGGAGAACGCCTGGACCGCCCCGAGAAGTATGGTGTCACGCAAGTTGAGCGACGCGGCGGACTTTAGGCCGGCGGCATATGCGGCAGGGCCCTGCCGCCTCTTGGTGGCATACAGGATTACCCCCGTCGCTATCAGCGCGATCCCGACCAGTCCGAGCAGGAACTCGCCGGATACGGCGCCCGCATCCGCGGCAAACGCAAACACGGAGAATCCGAGCGCCCCGCTCAGGAGCGTGGATACGACCAGGAACGTAATCATGCCGTCGGAGGGGCTGCCGTATCCGGGGTGGTAACCGCTTGCACTGCGGAGTATGCGTGCTATGTCCCGGCGCAGGTACAGGGCCGCTGAGCCGGCCGTTCCAAGGTGCAGGAAAAACGACAGGTCCGCCGCGTCTTGGGGCGCGTACCCGAATATCCCGGTCATTATAATGACGAGCTCGCCCGTGCTGGATATGGGGAGCCACTCAAGGACGCCCTGCAGCATGCCAAATATCGCCGACTCGGCAAGCGCCATGGACGTCGGGACACGCCGCGTCTATTAACTCTAGCAGGATGCAGGCAAGGGGGCGCGAGCAGGGCCCTTTTTGTACGTCCGGCCAACCGCGGACTGCGGGGCGCGATATATTGTATGCTGCCAAACTATATCGGGATCAAAGAATGGTTCCGTTGCGAATTCGCAAGATTCTACGAAACCACCGCACGAAACTCACGGTTTGTTGACGCTTCCCGCTTCGGTCCTTAAGTTTTACAAATATGTCTATTCCCGGTTCCGTTTCAATTCGTGACCTGTATGTCGAAGGGCGGGTGACGAGTACCTGACCATGCTCGCACCGTGCAATCATATGGTCATTCATATCGCAGCATGGCCGCAAGGGGGGCAACGGATTTTAATGAATTCCGGTCGAGGCTGTCGGCGGAACTGGGATCCGCGGAGCCGTTCAAGACCATGCATCAGTCAAGGGCATTTGAGGCAGCAATGGCAGGCGACTATGCGGTAGCCGCCATACCGGGATCTTCGGCAAGCCCCCGGAACGTGCCGATGAGCTAGTTTCGACGGATGCGGGATATGATGAAGGACGACGCGCGGGGCGAAAGATATGCAATATTGCCGGCCGCTATCGCGACTTTTTTAACAGGTCCTACATTTGCGCGCTGATCGACTATATCGTAGCGGACCAGGGCATGCGGCGAGTGCCAGAGTGGGAGATGCCCAATCCGCCGCGTTGCCACATCCTGCAAAAAAAAGAAATGATCAGGCCCTCTAATCTGTAGCGACAGGGTACGGGCTGGCGTTCTGCAGGACGGTCTTTCGCTTGTTGGCGGCCTCCGTGGCGATGCCCGCGGCCTCCGTGGGGGTCTTGCGTATGATATCATGGGAATTATACCTCTAGGCGGCCGCCACACCCTTCGACGGCTTCCCCGTAAGGTCCGACGCATCCTCGCCGCGCCCTTTACGAAACTTTTTGCGCCGCCCGTTGTACCCGGATGCGGTGGACGTCGACATGTTCTCGCTCTCGCTCTCGTTCTCGTTCTCGTTCTCGTAAAACGCGATCGTCTTCCCAAGCCCTGCAATCCCACCCTTCGGCGCACCGTTCTCGGCCCTTGCCTTGCCCTCCCTCCCATGCGATGCCTTGAGCTCCCCGCGCGGGAGCCCGGCGTCCGCGCCATCTCCGGCCTGCGCGTCAAGAAGCGTCCGGAGTCCTTGCCCGGCCCTCAATCTGCCTGCGCCGCCTCCAGGGCCCTCCCCCGGCCCTCAGTCCGGGACTGCATCTCATTTAGAATCCTCATCCGGGCGGGGGATTCACTCCGGCGCCTGCCATACGGGCACGCAAGGAGGCAGGCTCTGAGGGCTGACCAGTTTTTCTACTCTAATTGATCAAACTATCCTGCATCCCGCAACTCGGATTCAAGGTTGTACGTGCGAGGGCCGCGTGAATTCGTACATGTCTGCCTGTTTGATTCTTTTTTGTACTGAGTACTTATATTACTTTAGTACAATTACTATACACATGTTGTACGAGCAGATAAGGCATGCCGGCGTCATCCGGAGGATGTACAAGATGAGGCACCTGCTAAACCAGAAGAAACCGCCGGAAATGGGCACAAGACTCGGATACCCAAAGTACAGCAAGCAGTTCTACAGGATCAAGTCAAAGCTTAGGAAGGAGGGGATAACCGGCGACCGCGGGACGTTCGTGGAAAACCCGCCCAACCTGCACATGGCGGCAATGGTGCTACGCGTGGATGCGGCGCAGATCAGCGTGCTGGGGCACAAGGTTCCGTACGTCCTGTTCCTAGCGCTAATCGCAGGCCCGCCCAGAAAGGCATCATGCTTGGCAAGGGAATGCGGTTTTAGCAGGAAGGCCGTATATGACGTGCTGGGGAGGATGGAGGGGGCAGGCCTGGCAGGGAGGGACGGTTCTGCGGCTGCAGCGGCAGCAGAAGACGGCCCTGCCCGAACGTGGCTGGAAGAGTATCTGGAGGCTGCCAGGGCGTGGGTCGACTCCAGCGGAGACGCCTCTGCCCTGTTTAACGCGATCCCCTCGTACGTGGGAGGCCCCCACGTGCGCCGTCTGTCGCATTATGAGTCGGGTGCCCCGATGGGCCCTGCAGAGATGCACATATTCACGTACAAGCCGTTGCTCGGCTTGATGGAGACAATGGTAAAAGAGAGCCGGCATTTTAGGAATTACCCAAAACCCGTGTCCGTCAAGCCGCATTACGGCGTGCAGGTGCAGAGCGCGGATGGCGCGTCCCGGAGCGGCGCCCAAAGGATCGGCAGTTGAGATGGGCGCCTTTTTCTTCATAGACGACAGGCTGGTCAACCTTGATGATCCGACTGCGATGGTAAAAGACGAGCACTACGAACGCTTTGCAAGGAGAGAGTTCGCGCCGTTCATACGCTCTGAAATATGCGCGCTGGACATGCTGTACGCGGTTGCCGACATGAGGGACGGGCATTACGTGGAAAGGCTCAGCCTGAGAGGAGGGCTGTCCGTCCGGAGCGTGGTGCCCCTGGCAGACCACAGGTTCTCGTTTGACGCCGACTTTAGTCCCAACACGCCGGGGGGATTCACCTACAGGCACGTGGGCGATCTGAAAAGCGACATGATGCGGTACGGGACAACGAAGGGGTGCAAGACGCGCGTCCGCGTCACCACGAACGACGCCAAGCTGTTCTTTATGGAGGTCGGGTACAGGAAATCCCTAGGGCCAAACCACGGGATAATAGAGCCCCCCAAGATTGAGGTGTGCAAGACCTGTCGAGTTTTGAAAGAACCCGTGCTGGGCCCTGTTGAGACGATCATTGATCTGGATATTCTGGGACTGGATCCCCCCAAAATTGCCCATCTTTCCTTGGAGGAGCAACTTGCCACGAAGCTTTTCGTGATAGGCTCTAGCGGCAGGCAGAGGAACCACTTTGACGCGTATGACTCGTTCAGGATACTCAAGCACAACGAGCCGGACATGAGGAGGACGCGTGACATATTCAAGGAGTTGTGTGGCAGGCATAAATCAAGGCCATCCGTCTATGCCTCCGAGTGCAGGCGACAACTTGACGCGATGCGCAAGAATTCCAAAAAGCGGGCAAGCTTGGAGGAGACCGCGTTTGCAGACGAGTTCGACTTTAATGCCATGGTGGCGACTGTAAACTCATTTTATGATTTTTAACGGCGCCTGCGTCTCGGACGTGGTACCTGTTGATTGGCCACGGTGTGGAGCAAAAATCTTTGCCATAATCCGACTGGCAAGCACAAGGTATGCTGCGACTCCCGCGGGGATGAGCAATGAGATTGGCGTGCCTGTTCAGGGAAAAACGGGGACAAGGACTCATTTAAGGCACCTGACGCCAAAAAAGAATGTGATTCCGCTCAGCGCGTACGAGAGGATCAAAAGCGCCAGAAAGTCAACTGGAATGTTTTCATAGTAGCGGTATATAGTATCTAATATTAATAATTGATGTTTGGGTCTCCGGACAGTGTTAATTTTCAAAAATACGCCAAGTTGTGCTT
>JAGWAX010000057.1 GCA_021296175.1 Nitrosopumilaceae archaeon
ATGCAGGCGGGTTCGGCCGCTAGTATAAAGATCATATGCCGAACTTTTGCGGTCTAGGAAGGGTAGCTGAATTCATACTCTGCGGCGCGGCGGGCCGCCGGTGCGCCGTACGCGCACACTCACCTCAAAAACAAGAAAAAACATCCACTGCGGGCTAGTTCTTCTTTGACTTGTTGACAAACGCAGTCATCCGCTCTTTCCTATCCGGGTGCGTAAAGCAGTTGCGCCACGCCAGGAGCTCTATTGAGAGTCCCGTGTCCAGGTCCGCGTTCCTTCCGCGGTTTATTGCAACCTTGGACATGCGCACGCCCATCTCGGAGTTTGCCGCAATCTGCAGGGCCATCTTTTCGGCCTCGGCCTGCAAGTCGGCTAGGGGGACCACGGCGTTGACAAGTCCCATCTCCCTTGCCTCGTCGGCCTTTGCCATCCTGCCCGTGTATACAAGCTCCTTGGCCTTTGCGATGCCGACTATCCTCATCAGCCTCTGCGTCCCGCCCCAGCCGGGCGGTATCCCTATGGTAACCTCCGGCTGGCCCATCCTTGCGGTGTCGGCCGCAATTCGGATGTCGCAGGACATTGCAAGCTCGCATCCGCCGCCAAGGGCAAACCCGTTGACGGCTGCAATGGTGGGCTGGTGCACGAGCTCGACAGTCGCTGTTACAAGCTGTCCGAGTTTTGCATACTCTACTGACTCATCGGCCGATATCTCCGACATGTACTCGATGTCCGCTCCCGCCGAGAACGCCTTTTGGCCCTCGCCGGTCAGTATCACTACCTTGACAGAAGAGTCAAGGCCGATCTCCTCGAACGCGGATACCAGCTCCCTTGCAACGTCGGTGTTCATGGCGTTGAGCTTTTCGGGCCTGTTTATCTTTACGGTACAGACCCCCTGCTCTGAAGTTGATTTTGTGACCAGTGTCATTGCCAGACGTCTAGGTGGCTGTCTTAAATGTCATCGTTTTTTTTGAGGCGCGATCAGCTCCGCCAATCCTCGCTGCGGGTGTGTGGAAAAGGGGCGGGGGCCGGGGGGGGGGAGGAAGGAAGAGAGGGGAAAAGAGATAGAACCCGAAGAGATATACAAAATGATCTGCCGCATGCCCTGCTAGCGCGCAGATATGCGTCCCCACTGCGCGAGGGCGGAGGCTGCGGCGACCCAGTCCCTCAGGTCGTCGTATACGGGCACGCCCCTCTGCTCTATCAGGCGGCCCACCTTGTTGGTAAAGGGCCCGCCGTTTGCGCCAACCAGCAGCGGCTTGGCTCTCTTCTTGGAGAACCTTGCAAGGTACTCGATTATAATCTCATCAAGCGGGTCGTCCTGGAAGACGAACCACGGCATCACTATGTTCACGTTCTTGTCCTCCATGAACGTCTTTATGACAAACTGGTAATCCTCCGCGCTGGCGCCACCAGTAACGTCGACCGGGTTCCCCTTGCCTATCACGTACGTGGGCGGAAAGTGCTTTTTCATCTTGGTGGCCGATTTGGACGTAACCCTTGCAAGCGCCAGCCCCAGCCGCTCAAAGTGGTCTATGGCCCCGATCATGGGGCCCGCCCCGTTGCTGGTCATGGCCGACCCGTTTCCGGACGCGGCCGGCTGCCAGGAGAGGGCCTTTGTTACGGCCGCCAGTTCCTGGTAGCTGTCGACTGATATTATCCCGGCCTGCCTGAAGGCCCCCATGATGATTGCGTTTGAGCCGCCAAGCGATCCCGTGTGCGAGGCGGCCTGGTTTGCCCCCATGGCGGTCCTCCCGGACTTCCATATCACGACCGGCTTTTTCTTTTGCCTCATGACGCGTCGTGCGGTATTGACGAATTTGCGGCCGTCGCCGAACCCCTCCACGTACAGCGCTATCACCTTGGTCTGCGGGTCGTCGGCCAGGTACCAGATCATGTCGGCCTCGTCGACGTCGGAGCGGTTGCCATAGCTTACCATCTTTGAGAGCCCAAACGAGTCGGCAGACTCCAGAAAGCTTATTCCCATGGTGCCGCTCTGCGACAAAAACGCCACGTCGCCGCGCCTTGCACGCACCATGCGCTCCTGGCCCTGGAACGCGCAGTCGAGCCTGTTTGCCGCGTTAAACATCCCGATGCAGTTGGGGCCGATTATCCTGATCTTGTGTTTTGCAGAGAGCCGCCTTACCTCCGCCTCGTACTCGGCCCTCTGGCCTCCAAGCTCCTTGCCGCCGCCGGATACGATTACGACGTTGCGGACGCCCTTCTTGGCGCAGTCCTCAAGCACGGGGGGCGTGACGGACAGGTCGACTGATATCACCACCAGGTCCACCCTGCCCGGTACGGCGGCGACTGACGGATAGCACTTGCGCCCGAATATCTTGTCGGCCTTTGGGTTTATCGGGTATACCTTGCCCTTGTAGTCGTGGTTTGCCAGGCTGTCGAGTATGGAGTTTCCAATCTTGCCCTTTGTTGCAGAGGCGCCTACGAGCGCGACTGATCTTGGCGTAAAGAATTTCTCCATGTTGGCGCTGTTTGGGCGTGCCCTTGATACGGAGCCTTTTCTGACCTCGTCGTTGAGTATTATCTTGGCATCCACCACATAGTGGCGCGACTTTGGATACACTACAACGGGGTTAAAGTCGATGCTGTTGATGTAGTCTGCGTGGTCCACGCCTATCCTGCCTATCTGGACCAGCATTTTTGCAACGGCGCTGGTATCAATGGGCTCTGAGCCGCGGAAACCCTTTAGAAGCGCCGCGCCGCGCAGCTCCCCTATCATCGACTTGGCATCGGATTCCGTGATTGGCAGCATGCGGAACGCGACGTCCTTCATCACCTCTGTCATTATGCCGCCGAGTCCCGCCATTATCACTGGCCCAAACTGCGGATCGTTCTGGATACCCACGATAAGCTCGACCCCCTTGGGAACCATCTTCTCGAGCAGTATGCCCTTTACCTGCACCCCCTTCTTTCTTGAGAGCCTACCGTACATGTCATCAAACGTCTTCCTGACGTCAGATACGCTCTCGATGCCCACCTTGACCCCGCCGACGTCGGTCTTGTGGAGTATCTGCGGCGAGACCACCTTCATTACGAGCGGGAATCCTATGCGCCTTGCCTCCCGTGCAGCCTCGCCGGCCGATGTCACCAGCGCGTAGGGCGGGACGCTGACGCCGTATTTCTTGAGTACGGACTTTGAGAGCTCCTCTGTAATGACACCGTCCTGAGACTGCATTGTGTCCTCAAAGATTTGGCGAACTGCGTTGCCGTTTTTGCGCCGCCGTCTTGGCTGTCTTTCCCTCTTGCCAGCCGTGGCCATCAGACATGGGGCTTTCTACTCTGTATATTAACTATTCAGACATGGCGCGTCGACACGTGTTGTCATGGCACGTGGAACAGTTTTTTAACGCCACAGGAGCATACCATATATGGCAGAACACGCATGTCCCTACTGCAACTCGGACTTTGATGACAAGGAGGATCTCTCCAGGCACATCGACAGGATACACGGCGACTCGGGGCTCCTAGAGGGGGCCTCCGGCAGCAACAGATAGCAGGGTCCAGCCGCATCAGGGAACTCGTCACGTGGCGGCAAGCACGTGGCGTCCCCGGCCGCGCCGGCTTGGCGCCTCATGCCATCTTATCCTGAAGTGTCAGCGGCACGTCCTCTTTGAAGACGGCTCGGCGCCTGGCGGATCTGGATAATACCTTGACCACTGCCCGTCCTCTGAGAACAGCCACGCCTGGTAGATGCCGGACTCCAGATCCCCGTTCTCGTTCAGCTCAGTAGAGCCAATGGCCCCCACATGCCTCATTGCAGCCGGCTTGATGTGCTGTATGACATCAACCGGATCAGAGCTCTGGGCGTCTAGAATTGCGAGTCCGAGAACCCAGACCGCGTCATACACATAGCTAGAGTACGGGCTGGGCTCAATGGAGCCTTCTGCCAGGTGCGTGCGTACCTCCCTCGTGAGAAAGTTGTCCGGGACCGAGGGCTGCACTGCGGTGAATGAGACCGCGCTCGCAAACGCGGCCGACTCGGGATCGTCGGATATGTTGGGGGAAGCGGTGTTCTGGTCGGCGCCAAACCACCTGACGTCATCCAACACGTCGTGCGAGGCGGCGGCCTTTAGGAATAGCGGCCCCTCCCCGAATCCGACATACAGCACCGCCACGTTGGGCGCCCCGCTCTGCCCTGCGGCGCGCCGCACCTCGTCGGCGAGGGCTTCGGCCGCCGCGGCCATCTCTGCCCCCGCGACAAAGCCGCCCCCTTGGACATAATTCACGTCATACGTGATAATCTCCGAGAACGTCACGCCCCTGGCCTCGAAGCCGCCCCTGGCCACCCCCAGTAGTTCAGTGGCCCACGGATTGTCTATCCCGACCGGCACCACGTGCTTCAGGTCAATGTCCGGATGCGCCGTCATCAGCCTTACAATCTCCGCTGCGTGCACGCGCTGGTCGGGAAGCATCCTGAAGAGGGCGTCGCCGGGTATGGTGTTTGCGGGGGACGACGAGCAGCAGCTGACCAGCACCATATCGTTGGTGTTCGCATAGTCGAGAACGTTCTGCGTTATGATGTCGATCACGGGCCCGTTCACAAGCTTGATGTTCTGGCGGTCAAGCGTCACGAGTCCGGCCAGTGCGGCGGCCGGGTCGGTCTCCGTGTCTATATGTATTGTCTTGAGCGACCACATTTCCCCGCGCTGGTCCAGGTACTCGTTAAAGTGTGATACTGCAAGATCGGACGCGGCCCTTGTCTCCTCGCCGTACCTGTACGCGTTGCCAGTTACCGGGGCAAGGGAGCCTATCGCCACGTCGCCGGACAGCGGCTTAAAGTCTGCAAACGCGCCCCAGTGGCCCGCGCCAAACGGGTACGTGGGATCGTCAAACTGCTTCAGCATCATGCTGGTGATGACGCCGTCCGCGTCCCGCTCGATCAGATCCGAGAGGTAGAACGGGCCGTTGCTTATCACCGCGTGCCCCTTGCCGTCCATCCATGACATGGCCGCGTCATACCTGGCGTTTACGTATGCGGCGTCCCGTGTGTCGTACAGAAAGTCGGGTATGCTATTGCTCCCGGAATTCCTGAGGTCGGACATGTGCCCGCGCACGAGCGCCACGTCATCTGCATCAAGCATGTCAAGCCAGTTGCCGCTGTGCGCCCGTGCGACGGACGAGTACCAGTCGGCCTCGCCTGCATGGACCGTCTGGTCCATTGCATGGTACATCTCCCACGGAAGGAAGGGCCATATGCCGGCCTTGGCCACAATCTCATCCTCGTCAAAGTACCAGTAGTTGACGTACAGCCCGATGGTGTCGCCGTCGATCACCTCCACTGCCACCAGCCTTCCGCTGGAGTACAGCGTGGCGTGCGGGTCCGAGTCGAGTATCTCCTCGTGGTTGTGCATTACGTGGTGCTCGATGTTGAACGTTATCGGGAACAGCACGTCGTTGATGTCCATCGGCACGCCGTGGTGCCAGTCCCCGAGGCGCAGGTCGAACACGACCTTGCTGATGGCCTGCTTGCCGGGGCCTACGGCAGACCACGCATGCTCCTCCGGATCCCAGGTCATGGCGCCGGGTGGAACGTAGAGTCTGCCGTCAGGCCCCCCAGTCTCCACCGATACGAGGACGCTTCTGCTGCCAAGCAGATCCGCGCTGTGCGGGTTTCGTACTTGGTCCCTGTCGCGCAAAAGCGACCACACGTTGTTGCTGTACACGTCGGTGAATCCGCCGACCGGATTCCAAGAGCTCTGCACCACGTGGTTCGTCCCTATGGAGAGGCTCGGATCACCGCCGGGCAGCTGCACGTTGAGCGGGGTGTACCTTGATGTGATTCCGTATCCTGGTGCGTTGACCACGCCCGTGGTACCGGCCCTTACCGGATAGGACTCGTGCTCGGCTGCAAGAAAGATGCGCACGGACTCTGTCACGCCCACGCGGTTTATGGCAGACAGCAGCTCGGTTCTCTCCTCCTGCGAGTCGTACAGTTCAAAGTATAGGTAGACGGCGAGCCTGTCAAGCAGGTTATTCTGGTAGTTTCACGCGTGCTCCTCGCCTTCGCCCGGAAGGTTGCCTAACACCGGGGAGTAGAATATGGGCAGGAACAGGTTGTCATACTTGACTGTCCGGGAGTTGCCCCAGCCCTCCGTGTAGATGTGCCATTGCTGATCGGCCGGATCAGAGGCATACACGCGGGCTCCGGCCTCAAGCAGGTTCCCGTACGATCTCTGCACCCCGAACCCCACGCTCTGGAGGTCTGCTGCCAGCCTCTCCCCGAACTGAAGGCGCACCGGGTCGTCGCTTCTTATGAACATCTTTATCACAACGGGCTGGCCCCCGTAGTGCCATGCGCCGTTGACCTTTTGGGCGCCGACGGGGACGAGCGCCTCGGTAAACCGCCGGTCGGCCTCGCCCAGATCGTGCGAGAACCCGAGGGATTCAACCTCCCTGTATATGAGCGGATAGTCGTAGTGGTCGGGGGGCAGGGCGGAGAACATCTCGGCGCCCGATCCCATCAGCAGGTCATCCACGATGTGGCTCCTGTCCACCACGTAGTTTAGCGCGTACCTGGCGCCCTGCTGCGAGAACGGGTTGAAGCCATTCGTGAAATCGTCGACGGGGTTTACGTATATGGAATAGGTGCCGCCGGGCGACTCGTATGTATCGTGTCCGGCCTCGCTCACCCTCTGGCCTCTGCGGCCGTTATGGAGTCGTAATACATGTCTATCTCGCCTGCAAGCAGGGCGTCCACGGCGGCAGAGGTGTTGGCATACTTTGTAACCGTGACACTCTCCACGTGGGATCCGGCCGCTGCCGCAGCGTGCTCTGCCACGGCTATGGTCACCACGAGCGCCAGCATGGCAAATGCGGCCAGTGTTGCCACGGACTGGCCGGGTGCCGCACGTTTCACGGCCAAAGTGCGCCTGCAGGCGTTAAAAGTGTTGAAACCGCCTGCATGTGATTACAGCGAGATTACCTCAAGCCTCACCAGCGCAAAGAATGCGGCAAAGCCGACTAGGAACGCGATCCCCGCGCAGGCCAGAACCTTGAGCCATGCGGGCGGCTGCATGTTGCGCTCGATGTACCGTCCCGTGACGAGCCTAAAGTTGAACAGCGCTATCACGGGCGCGATCATAAACGAGACTATTGTTGCAAAGTCCACAAGCTCCTTGAGCTTGTCACCGAAAAACGTCACGATGGCAAGCGAGCCGGCGACTAGCAGTATGATGTACACCGGGTACCGCAGACCCTTCGAGTCGTCGTGGTGCGCGTCTACACCTGTTGCGGGGAGGGGCTCAGCAGCGGCAGCGGCGGCGGTACCGTGGTTGTGGCCCGCGCCATGGCCGCGGTCGCCTCCGCCGCGGTCGTTATCGCTGTCAGACGCGCCGCGGTCGCCGCCTCCGCCGTCGTAGGCCTGCTTGCCTGCCGCGCGGTACGGGCCTCCCCTGAGCGAGCCCACCATGCGCGTCATCCTGGAGAGCGCCCTTGAATACCCGTCAAGCACGGCAATTATCGTCCCGAACATAACGCTGAACGCGGAGGCGGATATCACAAGCTCGCTCCACTCGCCCACGGTCTCCGTGTACAGCGTGACTATCTTTCCTGCAAACAGTGAGTTGTTGTTTGGAAGCTCCTCGCCGCTTCCAAAGAATATGTACGTCCCGAGCACCAGAAAGAGCACGGCAAGCACCGCCGTTATCCCATACCCTACGTTAAAGTCAAGCAGGGTCTCCCGCAGGCGCGGCCTGAACCCCGTCTGCTTTATGCGCTCAAGCGTCCACAGGCTGTGCCACGTCGACGTGTCAATCGGCATCGGCATCCACCCCATCAGGGCTATCAGAAAGAATATCCCGGCGCCGCTCAGCACCTCGGGCACCTCAAAACCGGGCACTGGCTCGGAGGGCCCGTTGTATACGGCAATGGCAAACGCCAGTATGGTTGATACCACCAGCACGGCCGCTATCACCTTTATCAGGCTGTCAAGCACGGTATACCGCCCCGCGACGAGTATGGCGGCGCACACCGCAAACAGTATGACAAGCGTCCACTGGTCGAGAAACTCTGCGGAGAACAGGTTCTCCATGAACCCGGCGGTTACAAACCCTACAGCGCCAGTCACAAAGAACATGGAGGCCACCGTGATGGCAAGGTAGAGCAACAGGTAGGACCTGCCCAGTCTCAGGTACCCGTCTATCAGGCTGGTCCCCGTCGCGCTCGTATACCTGGAGCTGAACTCGTAAAAAGGGTACTTTAGCAGGTTTGCGGCTATGACGAACCCGAGCAGGGCAAACCCGAACTCCGCCCCTGCGCGGGTGGCCTGTATCAGGTGGGACACGCCAATGGCCGTGCACGCGAACATTATGCCCGGCCCGAAAGTCTTGAACATGTTCGACGCACTGGCCATTGATCAGCCGTGAGGGAGTTTGATTAAATTCCTTTTTACCGTGGGACACGAAAGGCTCGGGACGGCAGGCCCCATTACGGCCGGGCCTGCGGCGGCCTGGCGCTGTCCAGATCACGTACCGCAAAAACGACGAAAAGCTTATTGATCATATAGTGTGGCGCGCACCCAATGAGTTCCAGAAGAAGACGAAAGAGGAGCAGGAAGGAGGGGCAAGCCGAGGTATGACGGG
>JAGWAX010000058.1 GCA_021296175.1 Nitrosopumilaceae archaeon
AATAAGCTTTTCCATCCGGATCCGCCCTGATCTTTAAGCTTTTCGTCGTTTTTGCGGTACGTGATCTGGACAGCGCCTCCACGTTTGGATGCTTCGCAGACGAGGGGCAAGGCCGATTGCAAGCAACGTAATCTGAATATATCGAGATCGTACTGCCGGCGCGCGACGGATTCTTTTGCATGCGCCAGCCGAAAGCACAATGGCACGCGGATCCAGGCCTGCGCGCGCAGGACGCACTGCCGCATGCGCCGCTTCCAAAGTCACCAGTGGCGCATACTCCGAGTCGCAAGGGCCGAGGGGATCAACCCATACGGGGATACGCCGCCAGCACGGGTGCGCCACCGTGGGAACACGGGCGGTCGCAAATTGATATACACGGCATGCCGCAACCACATGCATGAGAATGCTCGGCACCATAGACCTCGAGATACTGCAGCTTGCAGCGGCGGCGGCAGGCGGCAGGATCAACGAGTCGGCAATCGAGCACTCTGCGCTCAGCAGGCTCGGAGTAGGCAGGATACTTGACGCCCTAGCGTCGCTCAGGGACAGGGACCTCTTGCGGCTTGACAAAGACAGTGGGTCGTTCGTCATGACAGACACAGCGCATGCCATACTGTGGTCAGACTCGATACCGCTCTGGGCAAGGATACTGCGCCTGCTTGAGATACGCTCATGCGGCATCGTAGACATGATGGCCATACTACGGATCGGCCGGCACGGCCCGCTTGAGGAGGCGCTCGGGGGCCTCCAGAGGGAGGGATTTGTGATGGCGGCCCCCCAGATACGCGACGGCAGCCCCCAAAAGGTGTACGAGATACTTCCAGAGGGGATCGAGAGGATGGACGTCATATCAAAGGAGGGGAGCTGCACGTACGCGAGTCAGATCCCAAAAGGTCCGGGCACGCACAACCTCATAAACGAGATAGAGCGCATCGTGTCAGCGTCACGTACGATGTCAGCAGACGAGCGGCGCGCCGTATTACAAAAGGTATCAGGCCTCCGCGACATGATAGGCGCGTCACACGCAGAGTCCGCGACAGGTGCGGGGACAGACGAGTCATAGTGGCGCGATGTGTGCGTGGGCAGTCCCCGGTCTACCGCCCGCCCGTCTTCAGCCTGTCCTGCATCTGGGCCAGTATGAACTCCGACTTGTTCCGGTTCTCAAAGTTGTCCGCCGTCGCGTCCATTATCTCGTCAATCTCATAGCTCTTATCCACAAGCACGCCGGCCACCTGGTCGTCAAGCGTTCCGCTCCCTATCAGATAGTACGCAAACACGATGTTCTTCTGCCCTATGCGGTGCAGCCTGTCCTCGGCCTGTCTGTGGACGGCCGGACTCCAGTCAAGTTCTGCAAATATCACGTATTTTGCGACAGTCAGGTTTATCCCCACGTTGCCGGCCCTGATCCCGGCGATCATCAGCTTTGAATCGCCGCGCTGGAACTTCGAGATCTGATCGTTGCGTATTGTGTCAGTCTGTCCCCCGATTATAGAGACCGGCAAGAACTCCTTGAGGCTGTCGTTGAGCATCTTGTGAATTATCCTGTGGTGGCAGAACACCACCACGCTCTCTTCGATCTCCATGATGTTCTTGACAAAATTTATGACGTGTGGCAGCTTGGCAATGCCTGCAACCTGCCGCTCGCTCTTGATTGCGCGCTGGTACGAGGCCGAACGCTCAAACTCGTCCTTTGCAACCTTCTGCTCGGCCGTAAGCTTTGCCCATATCTTGTCAAGTTCCTCCAGATAGTAGTCCGAGTTTGACGCCACCACCTCCTTGTACCGCACCTTGTCCTTCAGCTCCTTGAGCACGTCGGATTTTTTGCGGCGTAGCATGACGTGCTTTTGCAGCTCGTTTCGGAGCGAGGCCCGCTTGCTTTCCAGGACGATCGCCTTTCCCTTCGTGTCGACGTAGCAAAAGTACTCGCAGAACTCCTTAAAGCTTCCAAGCAGCCCGGGCTTTATGATGTTGACAATGGGCCATATCTCCGAACCGTGGTTGTATATCGGGGTGCCAGAGAGCCCTATACGGTACTTGACAGAGTCGAGCGCCGCAAGCTCCCTGACTGCCTTGTATTTCTGGGTGGTCTTTGAGCGCAGGTTGTGCACTTCGTCGCATACTATCATACGCAGTCCCGTCTCGGCAAGGTCGGCGCGCCGTTTGTAGAGGAGCTCATAGTTTATCAGGTAAATGTCGGATCGCGGAAGCTCAGCGCGCTTGCCCGTCCTTATCATTGCAACAGAGGGCGAATCGCCGTCTACAATCCGGCCGTTCCGGCTCTTCCGCTTTAGGAACTTTGCGATCTCGGACTCCCAGTTGTTGAGAGTGACCAGGGGAGCCACCACTAGCACCGGAAACGACTGCCTTTCAGTTGCCGCGTATGCCAGCGTCTGGACCGTCTTGCCGAGCCCCATCTCGTCGGCAAGAAGCGCGTTTCCCGACGATTTTAGCAGAAAGTCCAGCCCCTCCTTTTGAAAGTTCAGCAGCCTGCCCCTGAACTGCTGGCCGGCTTTTGCACGCTTGAGTTTGTGCGAGATGGGCTTCAGCACGGGACGCGGAGACAGGGTACGCGTCAGCTTTCGCTGCCATGCGGACTTTGACCGTATGACAAGCGGGTACCTGTCAAGCATCATCTTGATGTGGCGTACACTCTCGGCCGTATCGGGTATGATCACCTCGCTTGCGTTTTCGCCATACCACGCGTTCGGAACAAGCCTTGAGATCATGCTGACTGCCCTGTCGCCTGTGACCTTCCACGTCCAGTCCCTGGAGTACCGATCAAGCACATACTCCAAGGTGCCGATGGATTCCAAAGACGTTTCCATAGTTTGGAGAATGGAAGAATTATTGCCTTATGAATCTTGACATAAAAATGCGGTATGGACTCAGGTCGCCTGCCTGTGAAATCTGAAAATGCAGGCCGGCAGGCACGAATTTTCAAGGGACTTGAGTGCACCTGAAATCTTAGAATGCGGACTGGCAGGCACGGATCTCCAAGGAATGCGTGGCCATGCAACGGTGCGGGGCTGGCGCACAAATGCGTGCACCAACGGGGCCCATGCGAGGCGTGCGGCACCTCCACGATGCCCCTGTTCTGCGGCATCCCGTACGGACGGCGGGCGTGCCGGATCAGGGCGCACGTGGGGCGTGCCCGCGTCACTCCACCGTATCGTGCGGTTTTGTGTTCTCATCATGGCAGTCGCATGAGCACAGGTAGGTGGAGTGGTTGTTCTTGCAGTCTATGCATTCGTAGTGTTTGCGGGCCTCACATGCGGCGCAGATCATCGCTTGCCCTACGCACGCTTTGAATTTTAGCTTTTCTAGGGCAGATCCACGGAGGGCGGACGGGGCCGTTGCAGCGAGGGCGCGGACGCCATTCACATGCCAGGCCGCAGGGAGAGAGGGAGGGGGAAGGAGGGGAAGGACGGAACCCGTTGCGCAGACGCGCCGCATACTGCATGCAGGCGGTTGCTTGTTGTATTCGTGCCAAGGAAGGGGAACGGCCGCCCCGAATCTTTTGCATTGCATCGGCCCATTGCAGGTCGGCGCCCTGCGCCATTGCGTTCTCGTACGGAATCCCAAATGCCGGGGATATGATCTCGCGGGTGTGGCCCCGAGCGATTCCCAGTCGGTTCAAGCCACGCGTGCACGCGCCGCGCCCGGGGCAGGCACGTTGCAAGCCACCGGCCCAGTCTCCGGGGCCCTGCTCCGTCGATCAGGCATCCGGCACAAAGGTCCAGAACATCGGCCCCTGGAAGGGCTGGCGCATCAGGATCAGGCCATTCGCCTGGCGGGGAGCAGCACGCGGCATCGCGCCCTTGTACGGATGCGGTCTTGCGCGCACAATGCAGGCAGTCCGGCAAGCATGCAGCCACCAATGCGGACGCCGCCGCATCGAGACTGTTATTATACGCAGGCGCCGCACCGCGTGCATGGGCCTCAAAAAATACGTCGCCACCAGGGTCGCCACCATGTTCGGCGTGTTGATGATAACGCTGCTCATCACAATCGTGCTTGTAGGCTCCAACATGGACAGCATACTAAAGCAGGGGATTGCGTTTCAGGTACGAAGCGAGATTACGGAGAATCCGGCCACTGCAGAAGGGTTCACGTCAGTGGAGGAGTTCGAGACGTTCGTGCAGGAACAGATAGAGGCCAGGACGGCCCTGCTGGGGCTTGACGAGCCGTGGTACTCGCCTCAGCGCATAGGGATCACAATGTACAAGATAATGCTGCTCGACTTTGGACAGGCCACCTTCATCACAAGCGACTCGGGCTCCTCGGACGTCAGGGAGATAATACTTGAGAAGCTCCCAAGAACCATACTCCTATTCACGACGGCCACCGTTATAATCTCCATCGTGGGCATATTCCTAGGAGCCCTGGCGGGAAGCAGGACGGGCTCTGTAATCGACAAGCTGACCTCCAGCTTTGCCGTTGTCAGCTCGAGCTTTCCGGTATGGTGGGTGGGAATGATCATGATATTCCTGTTTGCATTCACATACCAGGTGTTTCCGGCAAGGGCGACGCCGGAGATCCTGCCAGACGAGCCGGGATACGTCGCGGCCCTGCTGTACCACATGACGCTTCCCCTCATCACCATAGTGCTGATAGGATTCGGGGCGTGGGCGTACCTTGTCAGGAACTTTATGGCAGGGATAATGCAGGAGGACTTCATATCGGCAAAGACGGCCATCGGCATAAGGCGCAAGAAGATCATATACATGCACGCCCTGAAGAATGCCGCCCCGCCCATAGTTACCATACTGGCCCTCAGCCTGTCCGGCTCGCTTGGCGGAGCCATCATAACGGAGGCTGTGTTTGACTGGCCCGGCATGGGGCGGCTCTACTTTGAGGCCATAACGGTAATGGATCTGCCTGTAATTATAGGGGCCACGTACATGCTCACGGTGTTCTTTCTTGCCAGCATATTTATCGCAGACATACTGTACGGCTATTTTGATCCCAGGGTGAGGACATCGAGTTGAACGCGGGGGGCGGCGGGGCGGGGGGCGGCGGGGCGGGGGGGCCTCCGGGAAAGGAGGGGCCGCGGTCATCCCCTACGTCACCGTCACACCCGCCGCCGCCACCACCACCACCGCCGCCACCACCGCCGTCGAGGATGTCACATGCGGCAGTGGACGCGGGAGGACTGCGCGACACGTGGCGCGAGATCTTGTCAAGTCGCATGGGAGCGGCAGGCGTTGTAATACTCGCGGCCCTGATAATTACATCGGCGGCCACCATAGTTGTCATCCCCGTCGAGACCCTTCAGGAATGGAACAATCCAAAGAGCTGGATTTCATATCCAAAGGCCGCCGTCCCCGCGTGGACCAACGCCGTGCTGCCGCAAAAGATACCCGAACACATGATGCTTGACAACCCCGCAGTGTCAGAACGCGCCGTGGCCGTGGGCGACACCACAAGCATGATAACTACCACCGAACACGAGTTCGCAGTGGACTACCGGTACGACGACTTTCCAAGCGATTTCATCTACAGCTTTTCGGCAGAGTACTGGGGGTCCCCGCTCCTAGAGATGTCGGTGGACAGGCCAGACGGGAGCACAATCCTGCTGCTCTCAAAAGCCCTGCCGCACCTTGCAGCGGATCGTGGGGGCGCGGAGGGGCGAACAGATTACGGCGGCAGCACCCCCGTGCATTCGGAGCGCATATTCTCGACGGACAGCACAATGAGGAAGAACATTGCGATGCAGGCGCCCTCCATATACAAACACGACACGTCGGGCGCGTCGACCGAAGACGTGCTGTTCTCTGACGCCGCGGACGGCTCCGTGCTGCAGGGCGTGTACACGTTCCGCGTAACCGTGTCTAGTTTGGAGGGGTTCGACATGCTCGAGTCGCGGCTCGTGGTGGGCGGCAAGGCCTTTGGCATAATGGGCACCGACGAGCTGAGGCGCGACCTTGCAATAGGGCTGTTGTGGGGAACGCCGCTTGCCCTGTTCATCGGAATCACGGTGGCCGTGGCGTCGGTGGTTGCCGGACTCTTGTACGGAGTCTACGCGGGATATCGCGGCAAGAAGACCGACGAGGCGATGATGAGGTTCAACGACGTGATATACGCGCTGCCGGCGCTGCCGTTTCTTATCATACTCTCGGTTACGGTCAGCAACAGCATACTGCTCATGGTCGGATTCCTTGCCATGTTCGGATGGGTCGGGGTCGCAAAGGTGGCGCGCAGCATGTCGCTCCAGATAAAGACCAGGGGATACGTGGACGCGGCCGAGACGATGGGCCAGAGCCGCTCCAAGATAATAACAAGGCACATAGTCCCGCAGCTGCTGCCGTACGCGTTTGCAAGCATAGCGATATCGGTTCCGGCCGCCATCACGACGGAGGCGGGCCTGAGCTTCCTGGGGCTGGGCGACCCGAGCTTCCCCACGTGGGGGCAGATACTGCACGATGCAAACACGTTTGGCGCCGCGGCGAGGGGGCTGTGGTGGTGGATGGTGCCGCCCGGCGTGATGATAGCAATAACGGGGCTCGCCTTTGTGTTCATAGGAAACGCCCTAGACAGCATAGTAAATCCGCGGCTCAGGCGGCGTTAGAGCCAGATCAGCAGTCGCGGTACGCGCGTATGGCAGAGATTGCGGAGCTGCTGAGCCGTATCGTATAGTTCCCAGAGTTAGGATCCGCGTCCTTTGACTGGGCAAGGGTCTCGACAAACTTGGCCTTCTTCTCGTCGACTGCCCCCGCCTCATGGGCGCACAGGTTGAACGCCTTGAGGTTGAGTCCCTTCTCCAGCAGGTATGCGATGAATTTTTTGTACCCCTCGGGGTCGTCCCACTCCTCTCCGCGCTCGCCGCATGCAGATATCCAGACGTCGACTGAGTTATGAAACGCCACCTTTTGGCGCAGATCGTCAAGGGACATTAGAAATCGGCCCGCTGCATCTTGGAGCCGCATCGGGGGCAGGAGCCTCCCTTGTGCTTGTTGCTGCACACGAGGCAGACGTACCTCACGCCGCCAGAGCCGCCTTGCGAGCCCAGCCCAAAGAATCCGCCGGCGCGGCTTCCCGAACCGGATGGGCCACCCCCGCCGTAGCCTCCGCGCATGCGGTTAAGGTACTGCCTCCGGAGCAACAATGGAAACGCGATGAACAGGCCGATGGCCGCTACAAGTCCGTACGGAAACGGAAGCACCATCTGCAGCCCTATGCTGACACCCAGTGACACAAACAGGAATATCAGATACGTCTTATAGTTGAACACAAATGTGACACGTCCAAAAAAGGTTATAAAGTTTTGTCAAACCCCGGCGCCGTCCAACCCCATGCACCATGTCCCAAATGTATTCATTTAACGAAGTCCTCAGGCGGCAAGAGAGATACTGCAACCGCAGCATGTTTGACGGCCGAGCCACGACTCCCCAACAGAGCGTAAAGGGACTTGCTGCAGAACATGCAAGAAAGTCGCGCATCGACTCTGGCAGTTGTGCGTCCCGTCATTCGGCGGTAGGCGCGTCCGACTCGTCGGGGATGTTCTTAGACTCCTCGGCCCACTTCGGATCGACTTGGTTCCAGAGTGAGCTGAGCACTGCAGGATCAAGCTTGGTCTCACCCAGCACCCTGTTTCGCGCCGCAAAGAAAAAGTTCACCATCGCGTCAAGCCCACCGTCAGAATGAATCTCGCGCCCAATCTCAGTTATGCGCGATTTTTGCGCGGCGGCATCTGCAGAATCCGGCGCTTGCAGGCACAGCGTAAACAGATCCACAAGTTCCTCCTCAAGCATAAAGTCCAAGTAAGTGCCGTACCATAGGTTTACTTTTTAGCGTTGCGAATTGGCTCAAGAACCGGATCCCGCAAAAGAAGCCACGCGTGCAAACTATGTACGGTGGCCTCAACAGGACCAAGATCAGGATGGCGTACGGGCACATGCATGCCCATCTTGCAGATGCTGCAGAAGGGTAGCAGTGGACTCAGGGAGGTGGCAGGGGAGGAGAGGGTCAAGGCGTACGCGGTTATGACCCCACCTCAAGTGGGATTTGTTTTCCGCCGCTGTCCCATGCAAATACCGACTTGTCCTCGTACGGGAAACCCACAATCACGGAGACAAGTCCAAAAAAGTTGTGCAGGTCAGTCACGGACGGCGTGGCAGGTCCGCTTGGATGCGAGTGGACCATGCCTATATAGCTCATGTCAAACGGCAGAAAGGAGTGGGGAAACCCCGCAAACGTGGGCCCCGAGTTGCTGAACGGAGGGATTACAAGTCCGTCCACTGTGATGACGCCATTTTTTGACTTGCCCTTTAGTATCAGGACGCCCTCGTTTGGGTGCTTCATCTGGCAGTATGACAGTATGCTGTCGAGGACTTCCCGGTGCAGCACCACGCGTCGCTCGTATTTTGTCCTTTTGAAGAACATGCATGCAATAGGCAATGTGAGTTTAAGAGTATGGCGCTGCAAGGATGCATGCAAGTGGTTTGGCATGCCATCACAAGTCACGCCGTGCGCGGCAGCGCCAAGCCAAAATGATATCCACCACCAACACATCGGCACGGATGGAAGGCACGCAGAATGCCCCAAAGTTGAAGGTTTGACAACTGTTGCGGAGTCATCGACGGCAGACGTAACATCCGTAGGCTTTCTGAGCAAGACGAATCAACAGGTGCGCGGCAACGCATCAGGCCCCCCTGCGCGTCTACATCTTATTATTTGCAAATGCACGTTATGTCAGATTCGTCAGGCTTTCACCTCCAAGCGCATGGCTCTCCAGGAGGCAAGCATCACGTGGAAAGTTCTATGCGCGGCGGGTCGATCTCATACATGACTCCGGTGTGCTGGCGAAGTCGCATCTGGAGGTCAGCAGACATCTCCAGAATGGCAGAATTGCCGTCTTTGATCTGGGCCCGCAGGGCCGCCATCCTACGTCCCGTATCCTTGTGCTGCGAGGCGGCTTTGGACAGTCTGATTTTGCATCCATCAAGGTCGGCAGGCTTTGCAGAACGAGCCCTGCTTGCAAGATCGTCGTGGCGCCCGCCGCACTCGGCCACCCTGTCGGCAAGAGGCCTTACCATGTCCGCCGTCTCTGCAAGCATGGCAATTGTCTTGTTCACGTCCTTGGCCGAAATGGAGCCCGTTGCCACCGCACGCCTCACGTTTGAGAATATCACAGATATGGTCTCCACGTTCTTAGGGTGCACGGTGCCGGCAGGGTCGGCCACCAGCCCGGCAAGCACCTTCTGCTGCTCCTTGTCAAGCGAGGAGCCGTACTCGTACCTGCCGAGCGGCCTTGATATCTTCGAGAACTGGGTGCTGATCTCGACGCGTATCTGCGACATTTGGGCGTCGCATTTTTCAATGTCAGACAGCAGTCTCAGGTACGCCTCATGCTCTTTGGAGGATTTTATCGCGGCAAGTTCTGATTTTAATTCAGAGACGCGCGATTCAAGCAGTTCGAATTCAGCAGACAGGTCACGGATCCTCTGTGATTTCTTGCGCAGATCGTCGCGGCGCCTGGCCAGCCCGTCTGCAATCTCCACGATCTCGCCGGATTCCGAGTCGGCCTTGTTGTGCCAGTCCAGAATGTCCCGCATCTTGGAATGCTGAGAGTTCATTACCTCGAGGTTGCTCTTGAGCCGGTTTGCGTGTTTTTTTGCAAACAGGTGTATAACGCGCGTCTGCCTGCCAAGCACGTCTCCCATCTTTTTTAAGAGCTGTCGGAGTTCAGACTCGGCCTTTGCAGCGCTTTCGATCGAGTCCACCGTGGGGAGTGGAGCTACGCTGCGCCTTATTACGTCAATAACCTGCTTTTTGCCGCGTACCACGATAATGGCAAGGTGCCTGTCAATAGAGTCCACGTTGAGGTCATCGTGCTCAAGGTCCCGTCCCATCCCCATGAGTTCCTCAATCATGGGCTCGACAGAATCGCGTATGGTTCTGATTTCAGATATGGCCTGCTGCCGCCTGCGTTGGTCATACTCAGATACAATCGCGGAGACCTTGTCGGGGGAGATGCGCAAGTCAGGAGTGTCGCCGTGACTGCGGTCCGGGTCATCGCTGCTGCTGCCGCTGCTGCTGCCGCCGCCAGCAGCGACGGCACCAGGGCCGAGGCCGTGCGGTTCGCCGCGCAGGTTTCGGTTGCCGTCGCGGGCGCGTTCGTCACTCGTCTTTTTCTTCCTTCCAAACCCAAACACCATGTATGCCTCTGAGGCACACATGATTAAAAATTGTCGCCAAGCAAGGCATATAACCAGACCGGGGGCACTCACGCAAATGCAGAGCTCCAGAGCCCGTACGGCGGGCGGCAACGCACACCACAGCGCCACCCTCAAGAGGAGGTCGCCAAAGATAAGGGCCTCCCGTCAAAAGGCATGGAGGATACTGGGGGACATTGCGTCCATGCCACGGTGGGCGCCAGGCGTCAGCAGGGTCACCGTCACGTCAGACTCTAGGAGGGGTGTGGGGGCAGTCAGAAGCGTAACGTTTGAGGATGGGAGGGCCATAGAGGAGCACGTGGTATCATGGAGCGCTGGCAGCAGCTTCACGTACGTTGCGACGGACGGGCTACCCCTGCGCGCGTACGTGGCCACAATCACAATCGATTCAAACGAGAGGGACGGCACCATAACCATAACCTGGCAGTCATACATGAACAGCGTCAAGATGCCAGAAGTGGAGTTTGCCCGGCTGCTAGATGACATGGGCAGGTTTTACGAGGGATCCCTTGCCAATCTTGCGGAGATGCTTCGGGGCCGCAAGTGACACCGGCGGCGCAACTAGACTAAATATGGCATGCCGCATACAGGCGGTGGCGATGGGCGACATCAGGTTCTCCATGATCGGTATAGGGTTGATCTTTGCGGGGTTCATCACACTCGGCATATTTGGCGGGAACTATCAGACGGCCTCCATCGAGTCGGAGGAGTTCGACACATGCTACAAGTACTTTGAGGGCAGGGAACCTGTCAGCGTGAGCTGCGCCGACGCAATGGCTGAACAGGCCGGATTCCTCGGGGTGATAACGGCCCTTATCGCGGCAGGAATTGCATCGCTGGTAAAGGGTGCAAGGGGCGACTGGGACAGCAGGGTCAGGCCGGAGGACATGGTAGGCCCGGGCGGCAGAGGGAGCGATGCGGCAGGGCATTACGGTGATGAGAGCAAGGGCAAGGACACCAGGAAAGAAGACGCAGGCGCGGAGGATGCTAGCGGCAACGACGGAAAAAGACGCAACGATGGCACCAGAGATTAGACGGGCGGGGACTCCGACTATCATGCGTCACCGGTCATGACGTATAGTGCCGAGCAAAAGTCCTTGTCCTCATCCGACTGACGGCCACAACCTTTTTTGATCACCTAACGTCACGTCCGGC
>JAGWAX010000059.1 GCA_021296175.1 Nitrosopumilaceae archaeon
GTCGCCGGGCTCCACGCGTATCCCGTCGTAGAGGCCGTCGCCGTCTGAATCAGTCAGGTATCCCCCGCCTCCCCCGTACACCACGTCAAGCAGTCCGTACCCGGAGTCAAGGGTGTCGGGAAACTCGAACTGTAGGTGCTCCGGGTGCCGCAGCACGGTCTCAAACGGCGTGACGAGTGTAGTGCCGTTGCCCAGCAAAAACTCCACCTCGAGCCCGCTGCCGCCTTCGTCAGATACGGCGCCGACCTTGAGGCGGACTGCCATCTCAGAGTGTACGGGCACCGATACGTTGCCGGACTCGAATCCGTCCATGTGGCCCCGCACCGTAATGATGGCATCACCCGGGGTGGCGGGAGTGACCCGGAACACCCCGGGCGCGGTCTGCTCCACGGGCCAGGGCGAGTCGGTCACCTCGTAGGATATGTGCGGGGATGTGCGGGCAGGACTTGTCGCGTCATTGCCATCATTGTTTTCACCCGCAGGCAACTGAACATCAAACGTAGCGGGCGATGACGCCACGCGGATCTCAAACGGCTTGCCCGCGGCGACCCACGGCGGGGCATCTGCAGTGAGGTTCATAAAATTGAGAAACGATACGATCTCCTTTTGGACGCTACCCCCCATGGAATGCAGGACTCCAACCATATGGGAGCCGGCGCCAGATACGGCGGCCGCCGTCCCGTTGCTGTACAGAAATCCTGTGGCCGCGGCCGCGGGTGCCTCGCCGTCTCCCTTTTTTGCAGACGTTTCATCCACCCTCTCCACCGGTATTCCAAACGGGTCGACCGTGTGGACCGCGACCGGAAAGTCCTCGCCCGAATGCACTACAGACGGCACGGCCATCTCTATAGAGACAGGGACGCCGCCCGGCGTGACGGTGCCGTGCGCGGGTCCCGCGGCCCCGGGGCTGCCCTCCAGCGTGGCGGCCACGCCGGTCTCTCCCAGAACTGCGCCGTATATGACGGCCGTATTCGGTGACGATGATGAGGAGGATGATGATATGCCGACCACCGCGTTCTCAACGCGGCCGTCCCCAAAGGCCACGGATATGGTCCTGTCCTGCCCGAACTCGTCATGTACGTCTATTATCCGGCCCTTGCCGTCCGTGATGCTTGCCATATACAGCGGCTGCACGGCGCCAAGCACGACAGGAACCGGGACGAGCTGCAGGCGGTAGTCTGTCTCGTACAGGGCGGCCACGCGGAGCGTGCCTGTGGCCGTATGCCCCCCCGAGGTCACGCCTATGTCATATGTGCCCTCCCGGCCCGCCGCAATCGGAAAGTCGTACGCGTTGGTGTACCTGGGCTGGACGAGCACGTCTCCGTGCGGCGCCGCCACTGTCACGTGGTGGTAGTCGGTCCTTGAGGGAATCAGCCGGATGTACTCGGACTCTGTGTCTATTCTAGTGCCGTTCTCGTCGTATGTGACCGTATGCGTGGTTTCAGTCTCCATGTGGTAAAAGCCGACCGTCCCGCGCGCGGCGTGGCCGGTCACGTCGGGATAGACCCAGAACCGTATGTGGTTTGTGGGGGGCTTTTCTGGCAGCTCCCGCGGAAGCTGCGGTATGTTCTGGTGCCCGCCATATATGGCGGCGCGGGCGTGCTCATCGACGATGCGCTGCGTATATTCCCGGAACGTCTCGACTGTGCTGCTTCCGCACCCGGGCGGCGGCGTTGGCGCATCACCTACCTCCGCGGCGCCAGTGTCGCGCGCCGTGCCGTTTTCGGAGGCCTGCAAGGCGCCATCATCGTTATCGTCGACGACACCACCGGTGTCGTTGTTATCGCCGTCCTTGGCATCACCAAACACGACAGCGCCGACGCAGACTGGAACAGACGCGACCCCGTACCCCGGTATCGTCGCGGTCAGGATAACGTGTCCCGGCTCCAGGCCCGCGTAGGCTACACCTTGGGCCACGCCGCTGCGCACTACAACCGTGTCGGAGTTTGCGTCCTTGTTTGCCGGAACGTTTTCTGTCAGCCGGACCACGTCCACGTCCGTGGTCTGGAGCTCGCCGCGTATCGTACGTGGAGGATGAAAGGGGCTGCCGCCCACATAATCATCATCATCCCCGCCCTTTTCCATCCATATCGTATAATGTATGACGCCCCCCTGCAGGACCACGTCGGGGACTGCCGCCATGTGGACCGTGACTACATCCCGGTCGTATGCGATGCGCTCGGTATCGGCCTCCAACCCCGCGACTATCGCCGTTACAGAGCCGGACCCGTTGACCTGCAGTGCAAATGTTGCATGCGTGTGCCCCTCCGCTATGAAAACTGTCCGGGGTGCGCCTATCATGCCTGACGCCACCACACGCACGTCCGTATCTTGGGCTGCCTGTACCGGATACCCGTTCCCGTCCAGCATCACCACGACTGCAGTGATGTCGGATGCAGCCGTCACGTTGCCCGGCATTACCAGATCCAGGCTCCTCGGGCCCGTATATGGGGAGAACACGGTGCCGCCTGCCAGCCCCACGTCGCCTGCGTGGGCGGCGTGCACCTCTGCGGGGCCGCTCCTGACCGCCATAATCTCAAAAACGCCGTGGTTCATGCCGGGCGGTATGACTGCTGTGGCCGGTATGCGGACAGACGTGGAGCCCGTCGCCAAGTGCACGGTGCGGTCAGATATCGCGCCAAAGGGAGCGGGCCTGTCGGTTATGGCGACCCCGTGATACGTGTGGCCCGCGATCATCTTGTCTGGTATGTACAGGTAGAGCATGGCCTCTGCTGGCACCGCGCCAAGCGGCGCGGTGTGTCCGCCTTCCGCAATCATGTCAATAACGGTAAGAAAGGAGATTGCGGCGGCGCATATTACCGCCAAAAAGTACGCTGCCTGCCGCAATCTCACGACATGTCAATTCCGAATTTGATAAAAGGCGGTGACGGATATTCTGCACGCATGCCCGCATGATCGCAGAAGGCGGTCTGTGCTTTTACTGCATGTCCTTACCCTCGACAACGTAGTCGATCAGCGCGCTTACGTACACAGGATTCCAAAACTTCGAATAGCGCCCGTTTGTGCTGACGTATCTCTTGCTCCGGACGTCGTCTTTCATCAGGCCCCACCCCATAATCTATCCATTTAACCGGATGCATAACTGTCGGATGTAGCACGCCTGTTGCAAAAACATAATAGTATTAATCACGAAAGTTATTTAATGGACGGACTGAGTGAAGCACAGATTCTTAGAAAGTCAAGGAGGGTGAAAAGACCAGACTGGATAGGGTATCATGACCACATACATGGAATCCCCGGTACCAAAAGCTTTGTATCCTATCCGTATGATATCAACGAAACATATGAGAAAGATCTGAATGCCGAGTACAATCCACACGGATACACCGTAATACTCAGGCCAAGAAGTGATTCCGAATATAATACAGTGGTAGAACCCAAATTAAAGGGGACATACAAGGTATTGATATTAGAACCGGATTACGACCAAGAAAAAATTGACCACGGATGTTGCCTCCTTCGCAAAATGTTCCACCTACGGCTAAGAAGTCCTTATGCGTAATACGCATATTTTTAATAAACATAAACAATTTTTGTGCCCAGAATTTGCCCGAAAAACGGATTAAGTGATCTCAATCAAAATATCTATAAACAAACTCCATGGTAGGGGAGCATGAGAATACAGAAGTTAAAGGCCGCGTGAAAGGCCGGGGATGGAGAGGATGACCAATATTTTTGCGTTGACGACAACGAAAAGGAAGACCGGCTGTCGGACATACCGGCCTCAACTGACGATCCGGTCTCATTAAACGACGTTGGAACGTCAGACATCTGCCTTGCGCGCCTGAGAAGAATACTGGAGTCAGACGCGAAGCTGCGCGTAATGACCGGGTACGGCCGCGAAGAGTTCGGAAGGCTGTACCGCACCTTTGCAGAGAGGCGGTGGATCATGGAGTAGGAGCTCAAGAGGTGGGAGCGGTGCGCCCGGCAGCGCGCAGGCAAAAGGGGCACGAGGCCCGCGGCAGACGCGTACGAGGACTATCATAACATGCCGCTCATACGCGGCGATCCGACAAGGGCCCTTGGTAGACTGGCCGCTGGCCCGGCAACTACGCTACTCGTTTAGCCTGCCCACCGTAAGTATGGTATCACCCACGTCCACACCGACGTGCGACGCGGCCGGAACACCGTCCGCGAATCCGTCCGTACGGTACGACATGGTGATCGCGCCGTTGACCGTTATGGCGTCGCCGGCCTCCACGTCCGTTTCAAGCCACCCGTCCAGCTGGCCGCCGTACGACCATGCGGCCTCTATGCCGCCGGTCAGGCGGTGTACGTGTCAAAGCCCGTGCGGGCCAGCTCCACGTCCCTTGAAAAGGACTCGGCCGGCGCGCCCACCCCCAGCGGGACGGACTGGACGGTCAGGCCGTCGTTCTGCACCCGCACGGACGCCGAAAACGAGGGTCTGGGCATTCGCTCCTCCCACGCCGTCAGCCGGTCGTCCACCGTGTCGTGGAACTCGGACAGACAGTCGCACGGGTTGGTCGAGTGGGCCCTGTTGTCCGTGCAGCGAAACCCCGAGTCAAAGTCGTATGCGGCGCCGGCCGACCCCGTAAACGGGGTCTCGACGCGGATTGCCATCTTGCCCGCGTACGGGCTTATCGGAAATGTCACATCAACGTTATAGTCTGCGCTGCTCCGGACCACCTGGAACACGCCCGTGTGGCCCTGCAGCGGCGCGACGTCCGCCGGATATGCCAATGCTTGCGGGTCGTACCCAAAGTTGGAGCAGTCGTCATACAGTTTGTGCTGGCCGGGCTTTAGCTTCTCGCTCCCCTCCCAGTAGTACCACGTGGCGCTTCCGACGGGCCTCGGCGTCGCGCTCCCAAGCCCGCTGTCGGACACTAGGAAGGGGCTGTTGTATATGATGTGCTTTTCCCATCTGGTATGCCACGACTCCCCGGGTTTGGAGAACGGGACCTTGCAGGATATGCTGCTGTCCGAATGGTGGTACCCGATTACCGTGTCGGCGCCCCTCTGGCTTGCCGAGCCCCCGTCCAAGTCCATGACGGCCACGTGCCCAAACGAGTTAGCGGGGGTATCCAGCGCCGCCGGCGGGGCGGCCCTGTCAATCGTGAACAGTACGCCCTGCGCCGTCACGCCCCGGAACGTATGGTCCTCGCTGTCTAGCAGGGACGCCATGCCGCCTGGGAGCGGTGGCGTGCTCGTCCCGCCGCCGCTACCACTGCCGCCGCCCGTCAGGTTCTGCGTCTGGTACGCGCGTACCGTATAGTTGACGTGCCATGCCCCCGACAGTACCCCGTCCTCGTAGCCCCGGAACTGTATCACGTTTACGTCCCTGGCAACGTTGTTGGTGAGTAGGATATGCGCGCCGTCGTGTATCTCGCCGCGCACGTGCAGCGACGACAGGGACGTGCCGGACGCCCCCGCCCTCTCCAGCATGTCACGCTGGATCTCCCCGAGTTCGGCCTGCTGCGCCAGTCCCGCGTATATGCCGTACAGCCCCAGGGCGATCAGCGACACCATTCCGATCACTATAATTGGGTTCATGAAGTCGCGCTCACCTGACAAGTGTATACTCGTGTATGATCCTCGGGTCCTCAGATATGCTGCGGGGGTCGTGCCACCTGCTGTACTCTGGAAACGGCATGCCGGATATGATGACGGTCAGAGACTCGACGGCCGTGTCGTATCCCAGTACGGACTTGTCCCCGGCCCTGGAGGTAATCGAGAGAGGCACACTGTAAAAGTATGCGTCGATCTCCCCCCAGTACGACCCCACCTCCAGGCCCTGCTCCCCGTACGGGGCGAGGTGCAAAACGGTGTTCTGGATGGAGCCTGCGAGCCACACGTCCCACGCCGACGTGGGGTGTATGGTCATCGTGTCATAGTCAAGTAGCATCACGGTGTTTTTGCCGTCAAAGCCCACCTCAATTACCCAGGCAGGGCCGTACGCGTGGTGTGTCATCCGGTGCACGAAATCCATGCGCAGCGTATAGCAGGGATCCGGATAAGTCGCCTCCGCGGCATGTATGCTGTTGCATATTTCGTACGTGTAGGAGTCGCCTGCTTCCAGGTTCTCGCCCAGGCGCCAGGTTGTCGGTGGCGGGGGGGCGGCGGCTGCGGCAGCAGGCGGCGGTCCGGTCGACGGCAGCGGCGCTGATGATGATGGTTCATCATCGTATGGTCCGGGCCCCATGCCGGGATCGGCTGCGGGCCGGGCGGCCTCCCCAGCCGTAGCCCCGCCCGCGCCAAGGCACAGCAGGGTTCCGACCGCGACCGCACAAACATAGAATGAGGGGGAGAATACGGGCGTCCTTTTCCATGTGCGTATGGCGGCAGTGTATGGGTTCACGGTCTGCAAGGCCGCTTTTTGTTAAAAGTGCAAATTTTCAGACTGCGGGGCGCGGCCCACGTACCGCAGGCCCAAAAGCCGCGCATCCCGACGTTGCCGGCCATACCCGCAAAGTGTCATAAAGCTCTATGACAGTTTGCGGGTACGGGCCAGATTCTACGCTCAAATGGCAGGCGGGCCGTCCCGGGCGCGAATCTTGGCACATGCTTTTGAGTCCGTACCATAACGCAGGAATACACACTCGGCATGGTATGCGGGCGCGGCGGGGCTGGACACCTCGGCCGGCGGCAGCGAAGATCACCAAACACGGTCAGAACCGCGCTTTGCCTAAACTTGCGTCCCAGATTAGCGCAGAGCACCCCCGCATGCAGGCAGCGCGCCGGCATTGCCGCGGACCGCACGGCGGACTATTTGTCCGCGGCGGCGGCAACAACATCCGGCACGGCCCGCAGCATCAAGGATTTGCTCCTCGTCTTCTGGACGTAAACGTAGGTGTGTTTTTTCCACCCGAGTTCCTCGACGAGCTCCGCGGGAAGGCTCACACCCCACGACCCCCCGCTCTTTTGGACTATCTTGCGAATTAACACCATCCGTCACAAATACGTAAAGCGTAAAAGGGCAAAAGGGCATGCGCGGGCGCATACCCCTCCCGGCACGTTTGCCCCGCCGTCGTGGTTCCGGGCGCTGCGGGTCATGCGTATCAAAGGCATGATACGGTAGTTTACCCTCCAAGAAAGTAAATTACGAAAAACATCAAATACAAAAAACGTCACTGCCATACATATGAGCACCACCGTCCCCAAACGCACGACATGCGGCGCATCCCCCGGATGCCCTACGGGGCCCAAGGCGTCCGTGGACGCATGCGCGCACGACGTACGGTACGAGACGTCCACCCCCGAGGGGGAGATCGTCTGCCGCGCGTGCGGGATGGTCAGGGGGGAAGACGACCAGCGGCATCCGTACGCGGATCCCGCCACGCTTCCGCGCACCCGGACCAACCTGTACCTCGAGATGGAGGTGGGCGGCAGGCCGGACCGCAGGCTCAGGGCCGACAGGTTCGTGCGCCGCAAACGCGACATGGCGGCAGTCAGCAACATATCGCAAAAGCTCGGCATCCCAAACGGCGCGGGCAGGGACGTGTGGGCGTGGTACCAGAGGCTGCGCCGCGCGCCGGGCATGCGCATGACAAAGGCGAAAATCCTGGTTCTGGCGTTCCACGGCGTCTGCAGGGTGTGGGGCTGCCCGCTAAACGAGGACAGGCTGCGGGACGCCATACGCATGGAACTGGGGGTGAGGAACGCGCACTCGTACCTTCACGTCATAATGGAGGCCTCGTCATACGTGGACGAGGAGACGGGAGAGCACGTACTGCGCAGGATTGGATTCCTTGACATGATCGGGCGCGGCGCGTATGGTGGTGGTGGTGACGGCGGCGGCCGCGGCCATAACGGCAATGGTGCCGCCAAGCATCCGCCGCCGTCGCCGTCGCCGTCAAGCGCGTTTTCCATAAGCACCGAGATCCAGTCTCTGGGATACGAGTACGGGCCCGGAATCGCCGAGGAGCTGGCGCGCGAGGCCCGCGCCATCCTCCCCGTACTGGAGCAGAGGGAGCCCAACCGGGCGCGGGCGGCGCGGGCGGCCGTACGGATAGCAAAGAGGAGGTACGGGGCCCGATGACTGCCGGGCAGGGGCGGCTGCGGCAGGTCCGCACCGCGTCCATACGATGTCACGAGCTTGACGTTACGGTCCCGCTGCAAAAGCAGGTCGACATTTACAGACGCATCTTTGCCGAGGCGGCGGCCGGACGACCGCGCCGGGCAGGCGACATCCCGGCAGTCAGGGTGGGCAGCGTGGGCGGCGCCACATACCTGATGGCAGACGGCGACGTATACCGCGGGGCCATAGCGGCGGGTATGGAATCGATCAAGTGCGCGGTCACAAAGTGCGCCGACATGTCGGACTTTCTTGTAAGGCACGTCCAGTACAACCACAGGCCCACGGGGATCAATCCGCTCCTGCTGCGCAAGGTGTCAGACTACGTGGCTGCGCACGGAAGCGAGGAGGAGTCCGAGGCTCTGTCGCGCATATGCAGCGGGACCATAAACCAAAGGTTCATCGCGCTCGACCTGGAGCCCGGGGCCGCGGAGGTGCTGGGTGAGCTCTGCGTGTTCCTGGGCACGAGGCTGTCGCAGTTCGCGCTGCCGTACTACATCCCGTACCACATAGTAAGGCAGAAGCCCGACATGCAGGGGGAGCTGGCCCAGAAGGTGTCGGGGCTGGTAAGGACGCGCCCCGTGACAGACGCCCGCTTTGCGTGGCCCAGCTTCGAGGAGGTAAAGGTGCTCTCAGACTCCCCCAGGTACCGCGGGGAGGAGGAGCCTGCAATAGTGACGCCGGACGGCGAGCGGGCGACCCCTGCAGAGGTGCGGCGCGCCAAGCAGCTGATCAAAAACGCGCGCGATATAATCGCCATCCCGGGCACGGACGCGCATCCGCCATACCTGGTGGACCTCAAGACAAAGCGCGCCTCCATAGTGGAGGACCGCAAGACGGTCACGGTCCTCAGGGACGCGGATCCCGACAATGCCGGCGCCGCCATGACGTACCTGTTCCCGCGGGAGGCCGGCAAATGGCTGGGGCTCTCAGGCGGCAAGAAGGACGGCTCGGACGTCGAGATGGCCAGGTTTGACGCCTCCACGAACCTTGCCGAGTTTGCCAAAAAGCACCGCGGCGCGCGCGGGGTCGTGTTTTACAGGAGGAGTGCCTAATGCTGCAGGGCGGCAATCATAACGCCGCATCTGTCATACACAGGATGGCAAGGCGCTCGCGCTCCACCAGGGCCGCCAAGCTGAATATGATGCAGGGCGACATGGCAAAGCCGGACGGCATGAGGCGCATCTCCTACGCGCATGCGGCCTCGCGCCACCGCACGCGCGTAGGCGCGGTGGAGTCAGAAGATATAGTGCGCATGGCGCGGTCTGGGCTGGTGGCATCGCGCGCGGAAGATGGCGCGCCGGCAGTCACGCCGATGGGCCGCTGGTCGGCCACGGCGTCGGAGCTGGGCATATCGTTCTTTGAGATGTGTGTTCTGGCAAAGGTGTACAGCATCGCGCGCAGCATGGAGGGTGCGGGGGAAGGGGGAGGAAACGGCGGAGAAGGCAGCGCGCGTGCAACAACGATCCCGCTCAAGACCGTCCAGTACCTTTTTGAGGACTGGCCCGTCTATCCCGGGCGCGTCCACCACGCGTTGTCCCGTCTGCGCAGCCGCGGGCTGATCCCGAGGTCGCGCCCCAAGAGGATCATATGCGACATGGGGCGGCTGGACGCCATATGCGGGGAGCTCTCAGAGGTGGGCAGGTGGGTCGACAATACGGTGGAGGAGATACGCCGCGTACTCTTACATGGAGACTGAACTGATCCGGCTGCTCGTGGTGCTGGGCGTGCTGGCGGCAAACTCGTACACGGACGTCAGGTACAGGACCATACTCGGGGGCGACCGGCATTACGCGTGTGTGGGCGGCGCCGGGCTTGCCCTGTTTCTGCTGGACGGCGGATGGGCAGACGCGGGCGCCCTGTTCGGACTGGCGGCAGGCGTCACGCTCGCCCTGGTACTGTACAGGTGCAGGGCGGTGGCCTCCGGTGACTGTATAATCCTGCTGGTCATATCGGTCACCCTGCCTGCCGCGTTTGGCATACCGTTTCTGCCCGTTCTGGCCGGCCTGCTCGGCGTCACCATATTGGCGTTTGCGGTGGTCGCATACAACGTGGCGCTGAACGTGTCACACGTGGTAGGGCTGTACCGGCACCCGGCCGCGGGGAAACGGCCCTTCTCCGCGTGCGGGGCCGCAGGTATTCTCAAAAAGGCCGCCGCATTCTTTGCGGCGCACCACCGGAGGCCGTGGGAGAGACACGTGGTCCGCATCGACGACGGGCGGGGCGGCTTTTCGCTGCGCGCGACACCCATAGGCACAAGAAAATGGGAAAAAAATGTCGGGGAGGGGCGGCCGGTGATGGTGGCCGCCCCCGTGATCCCGTTTCTGCTGGTGCCGATGATCCTGCTGCTACTGCTGGTCTAACGCCTGATCGTTCTCAAACCTGCCCAGCAGAAAAGTTACAAAACTCACAGAAGCCACATCATTTTCAACAATCTGTTACAACAATATCTTTTCTCTGGAAAAAACGTATGCAGTATGGTTTTTTGTAAACACGGTCGGTTGGGTTTGAAATGTTTCGGCCAAATGTTTGCGTACATGCAAATCAGGACGGCCTCGTCACTATGATCATGTCACTCTTTATGACGAATCTATCTGCTTCAAATTGTACAACCTGTCAAGTACTAGCATTGGGATGTAGTCCAGGTTAGTAAGACATCGCAGGTTGTATAGTATGAAGACATCAAACGTGGTCATGCCTATGGGCCATCGGGTCACGACACACGTAAAATATCCCACCTAGGAAAATCTAGAAACTCCGGCCAATCACGGTTGAAGGGCACTCTTCTTAGAAAATCTTAAATTTTGGTTAGCGGTCGCTGTATTGTGCCATCGCCTCTTAAAATTCGCTCACCGACACCCGAGATCCAACGGCAGACGATGAGTGACGTGTTCAAAAATCTTATTATTATTGAAGAACTACTGGAACAGAAAGCAGATCCTAATATCTCAAATTATATTACCATACGGCTTGTCACCATACTTGAACAATTTTGTAGAGAAATCATACAACATCAAATAGATAAAAAAGGTATAAGTGTACATAGAGAGATAACAATACAAACGGACGATCTTGATATGAACAAAGATAGAAGCAAAGGTAGCATAATTTCAATATCATATAATTTTCAAAACGCAGATGAAATAAAAAAGCAGTTTTGTAATTATGGGATAGAAATTGATAATAATAGTGCAGAGATGGACAAAATAAAAGAATTAACAGATAAACGCCACAACGTAGTTCACAGTGTCAGCACAATCGACTATGATGCAAAACGTGGTTATGACGCCGTTGAAAAATTCATGAAACACATATGTAAAAAAGCCTTTAATACAGGTTTGGAGTTTTATATACTGAAAGGTGTTGCATTAGTACTACAATACCAATTCCACAAAGCTGTCGAGTGCTTTGATGAAGCAATTAAGCTCGACGGTAAAAAATCAACCATATATCTCAACAAAGGTCATGCATTGCAATTCCTTAACAAGAACGACGAGGCCATCGAGTGCTTTGACAAAGCAATTAAGCTCGGCGAAAAAAGTTCAAATCTGTATCTTCACAAAGGCTTTGCACTGTATTCCCTTGGAAAGAGCGACGAGGCCATCGAGTGCTTTGACAGAGAAATCAAACTAGAGCCTAAGAATGGACATCTGCATCTTTACAAAGGCTTTGCACTGTATTCCCTTGGAAAGAGCGACGAGGTTGTCGAGTGCTTTGACGAGGCTGTCGAGTGCTTTGACAGAGAAATCAAACTAGAGCCTAAGAATGGAGCTTTGTATATGCATAAAGGCTATGCACTGCATTCCCTTGGAAAGAGCGACGAGGCTATCGAGTGCTTTGACAAAGCAATTAAGCTCGGTGAAAAAAGGCTAATCCTGTATATTCACAAAGGCAGTGCACTGAAATCCCTTGGAAAGAGCGACGAGGCTATCGAGTGTTTTGAAGAGGCAATCAGGATTAAACCTGACTATCCAACAGCGTACAGATTCATAGCTAAGATATTACATGAGCAAGGCAAACATGATAAAGCTGAAGAATATGACTCCAAAGCCAAGTCTCTTTCCTAATTCATTATGTATACGCGGGCCAAATTCTTACAGGTGACGACACACATGCTTGAGCATGTCAAAAAAACTCGAATATAGGAGTGACAATCAGGGGGCTAAATGAGGCAAATCGCAAACTTGGTCTAAAATACCACTGTACTTGAATCGAGAATGAATGACTTAGGATCCTGATAATCAAGCTGGCAGGCGTGACAGATGTGAGAGTGCGGTAGTCGTTCACACCGCAGATCCTGCAGCTGATCCTACGGATTTGGTACGCGAGGCCAGTGTCTGCCACCGTCAACGCTGGCAAGATGATGACGCTCTTCCCAAAAACGACTCTTCAAAAAAAGCATAACAAAGGTAGAGGAACTGCAACGCGTAGTTAAGGCGTTAGATAATGGCTCATTTTGGCCTTTATTATCTCGCCACTCATTATCATTCTCCGTATCGCGTTTGCCATGTCACTCGTGTTCTCGTAGAGCGTGTTTGCCGTGGCCTTCTTCACCA
>JAGWAX010000154.1:0-406 GCA_021296175.1 Nitrosopumilaceae archaeon
TCGTGACGACATGACGGCCATGCCGCCGTCCGACGGGGACTCGGCCGGCGTGCACGGGAAGAATTAAGAAACAGAGTTTAAGTGTGTAGTTAGTTGCGCAACCCTGCCTAGAATCCCGAGATCCACCGTTTTTGTGAGCTGTTTTTTGCCTACAGGTGAAACATTCTTTGCATCGTGTATTATGTGTGCATGACGTGATGCCCCATCAGCGATCAGAAAGATGGGGCTAACACATCAGCAGCAGCATATGTTTCCGGAGCGCGGATTTAAGCGAACTGCCGCACCGGCCGATCCCCGTGCCTGCCTGTGGGGGGTGCACGGTTGACTGCCGGGGGCGACGGGGCGCAGAAGGGGAGGCAGGAACCGCGGCTCAAAATGTCGCACGCGCAGAACGACGCGAGGTACG
>JAGWAX010000154.1:644-2252 GCA_021296175.1 Nitrosopumilaceae archaeon
TCGTGTCGGTGCGCGGCAGAAACGGCGTGCTGAACCTGGCCATAGACGGCACGGGAATAAGCCCCACCGCGCGAAGCGAGTAACCATATGTGTCCCACCCACGCAAACGCATCCCCTTAGATGGTACCCGCCATAAAAGGGCGAAAATACAAACAAACAGATTAGGGAACGAAAAAGGTGAGCATGTGAAGCCCATCTTGGTCACAAAAATGGCGGGGAAGAAGGAGGGTGATTCAAAGACGGAATATTTTGTCGGGATTGACATGCACAAGATAAGGATGCAGATCGCCGTAATGGATTCTGCAGGTGCGGTCATCTGCAACAAGAGTTTCAAGTGCGACCACAATGAGATCAGGACGGCACTCGCACAGATGCCTGCAAACACAAAGTACGTGCTGGAGTCATCCTCAGTATGGTACGGAATGTACCGCTTCCTTACAGACAAGCTGGGACTGGACGTGATGCTGTCAAATCCGCTTGCGACAAAGAGGATTGCTGCATCAAAAAAGAAGACTGACAAGGTGGATGCGAAGATACTGGCAGACCTGCTCCGCGGCGGATACATATCCGGGTGCTACGTACCAGACAAGATGACAGTGGAGGACCGGCAGCTCGTACGATACAGGGACGGCATCGTGCGCAGGCGCGCGCAGCACAAAAACTCCATACACGGGATACTGCTGCAGGAGGGGATAAAGATAGACGAGCAACCATTCACGCCCAAGTTCGTAAAAAGGCTGCACAAGCTTGACGACTGGAGGGTTGAAAAGCACCTGAAAATAATTGATTTCCTGACTGTGGATATCAGAGACTGTGATGAAAGGATCGAGCGTGCGGTAGGCGGGAACCCGCAGGCTCTGCTCCTTCGGACCGTGCCGGGAATAGGAAACGTCACGGCGCTTACACTTGCATCCGAGGTTGACGACATCGACAGGTTTCCTGACGAGCACCGGCTGGTGTCGTACTTCGGACTGGTGCCGTCCGTAAGGAACTCTGCTGAGACGGTCCACCACGGCCGCATAACAAAGACGGGAGACTCCATGGTGCGGCACCTGCTCGCAGAGGCAGTGATCGTGCACGTAAGCGTGGCAAGGAGAAAGGGTGTCGTCACGCCAATCAGCATCTTTTATGAAAGGCTCAAAGAAAGGCGCGGCGGGTCAAAGGCAAAGGTCGCGGCAGCCGGCAAGATGCTGAAGATTGCATACCGGATCATGAAAAAGAAGATTGATTTTGAGACGTGCGTGCGGGAGGGGGAAGCAAGCACGTATCGTGACCCGCACAAAAAGTCACAAAGGTGAAACATCACGGTCAGGGATTTGTGATGCCCGATCGAGTAACTGTATAGAGACCCTGACGAATGGATGAAGCATGGTACTGGGATTCAATGCCCGAATAGATACGTGTCCGACTTCATCATGGAACAACTCCCCTAGCGCGTGCTATGCCCGGCCTCGCAAAAACCCACAGAGTGTTTAATAGGAAGCCACATAGATACATCAGGTTCAGGCACAAGGTGAGGCACGGGTTCGTCAGGTTCGTCATTGTGGTGGATACGGACACAAGGGAGATACTCTCGTTCAGCATAACGGACGAGACCACCGGCGAGGC
>JAGWAX010000060.1 GCA_021296175.1 Nitrosopumilaceae archaeon
ATGCACAAACCTTTGTCCATGGTGAAGAATCCCGGATTCTCCGGCGCCAGAGCGCCTGATCACGCGTTTTCGTACCGCTGCCCCGCCTCAAAACCCGTCAAGATGAACACAAATTTGGGGCGAAAAACTCCGGATTGGACAGCGCCGTGTGCGGGCCGCCGTCGCCGTGTGCGGGGCAGCGTGGCCGCGTCCGCCACTCACGTAACACGTCACTTGAGCACTCTGCCCAGCCGCCTGAATTCCCCCAGCGAGAGCTGCCCCGGGGCCACGGCCCTGCCAAGCGACACGTACGCGTAAGGGCTTCCCAGCTGCATGCAGAGCACGCGCGTCAGCCTGCCCGCGTCGCCCATTGCAAACGATATGAGGGTTCTCCTGCCTCCGTCCGCACCCTCCCTGCCAATCCATCTGTACAGCTCGAGCATGCGTATGGACTCGTCTGCATCCTTTGCCATGCACGCGAGCTTGACGTGGTCCGAGTATCTGAACATCTCTTGCATCCTTCTGCGCAGCGCGTCTGGCGACGGGGTGCGTACAAAGCTGTGCCACGAGACCAGCAGGCGGGTGCCGCTCGCATGCAGCGCGCCTGCCAGCCTCCTGCTCCTCTTGAGCGCGTCATATTCGACGTCGAGCATGAACGGCCTGTACGCGGCTACCCTGTCGAGCATCCCGTACCTGGCCCCCTCCTGCCCCTCGAACCTGCCGCCGTCCCGCCTGTTTCGTACGGTGCAGACTATGCGCCTCCTCAAAAGGTCCGGCGGCAGCGAGCCGAGCAGTCCCGGCACATCGTCGGGCCTCATATAGTCGAGTCGAGCCTCCGCGTACTCTGATCTCCTGAGTGCCTCCAAGAGCGCCTTGCGCATTGCCGCGGGGCTGCCTCTTGCCACTGAGACGCACGTGCTGTATCTGTTCCTTTTTGCAGCCATCACTTTTCTAAAATGTACTCGTCGGCGACCTCCATGCCAAAGTGCCTACCCGCCGCCCTGCGGGCGTGCACCATCACCCTGTCGCCTACCTTGAGGTGCGTGACGGAGATCAGCCTCCCGCCCGGCTTTACGAACCTGATCGTCTCCGCGTCCTGCGCTATTATGCCGCCGGTCTCGCCGGCCGCCTCCGCCTTTATCATGAGCATGGGCCTGCGCTCTATCTTTGACCTGCCCACTGCGGCCCTCCTCGCGTGACCCTCCGGCGTGAGTATGAGCACCTCTGAGCCCGTCTCTATCTCCGAGAGGTACTTTGTGGTGCCGTCCGGCGACGGAGTGTAGCAGTGGACTGCCCCTGCGTTCACGCGGAACGGCCTCGGCGACGTAAACGACGAGCCGACCGACTCGTTGTGGACTAGAAACATAAAGTTTGACCGGCTTCCGATAAGCATGCCCTCGCCCTTCTTGAGCATCGAGGCCGTGTCCACGCAGACGCGCTCGCCGTCGCCCACCTCCTTTATCTCGGTTATGGCGGCCGCCTCCATCTCAAAGCTCCTGCCGCCCATGTAGAGCATGGCCTCCCGCACCTGGGGTATGGATGACGCGGCGAATATCACGCCGTCAACCCCCACGTCGAGTATGGAGAACATCTTGCGGACCTCGGCCGGCGTGCGGGCAACCGCGATTATCCTCGTGCTTATCTTGTGCAGCTTTGCTATGGTGTTCTCAAGCGGTATGATCTTCCAGTCCTTTACATCCACTATGACAAAGTCGAGCCTCTTGCTTGCCGCGACACTCAGCGCGTCCTCGATGTCCGCGTTCGACGTAATCTTAAAGCGCATGCCGTATCTCCTGCCGCCCCTTCTCCTTGGCGGCGAGGCTTGCCTTTTCGGGCCGCGGCCTCCAGCAAGCACCACGTAGTCGGCGCCCGCGTCTGCAAACATCGTCCTGAGGCCGCCCCTCTTCTTTCCCCCCCCGTCCGCGGCAATGCTGGGGTCCGCATATGCGGTCTGCAGGCCCTCTGCCTGCAGCTGTGCTAGGAACTCACCCAGCTGCTTTCTGCCCTTCTGCTTCGGCTGTACTATCAGTTCCTTTCTGGACGCCGCTGCGGAACTGTCACTTGCCAAGCTTCTTTACCGCCTCCGTCGCCTTTGCCCCCTTGAATATGACTGCGGCAAGCGCGTCGACCATTCTCTCGGGCGCGCCGTGCGCAAATATGTTCCTGCCGTACGTGACCCCGGCGGCGCCCGCCCTCATGGCATCCTCCGTCATCTGGAGCAGATCCATGTCCGTCTCCGCCTTTGGACCGCCCGCTATCACTATGGGCACCGGCGTGCTCTTTACTATCTTTGCAAAGGACGCGGCGTCCCCCGTGTATACAGTCTTTACGATGTCCGCCCCGCACTCGGCCCCGATGCGGGCCGCATGGGCCACCACGTCCGGGGCGTGCGGGTCGCTGATGTTCTCGCCCCTCGGATACATCATTGCAAGCAGCGGCATGTTCCACCTGTGACATGCGGCCGCGGTCATTCCGAGCTGCTCTAGCATCTCCGGCTCCTCCTTTCCGCCCACGTTGATGTGCAGCGACACGCCGTCTGCGCCCAGCGTGACTGCCTCCTTGACCGTCCCGGTCAGCATCTTGCGGTTCGGGGACGTGGAGAGCGACGTGCTGCTTGAAAAGTGCACCAGCACCCCTATGCGCGGCACGGGCTCTGGAAGCGCCCTTATGACTCCCTTGTTGACTATGACGCTGGTTATGCCCCTGTTCTGGCACCTGTATATGACGGAGGCGGGATCCTCGAGCCCCTCTATCGGCCCGTTTGATATCCCGTGGTCCATGGGTATGCAGAGCATGCGGCCGCGGCGCATTATCCTGGCCATTCGGAGCTGAACGCCTGTCACCATCACACCGGCTCCGGGCTTCCCACTTAAAAACAATATAGGTTCCCCCTCTCCTCCGCCCTCTCCTCCCCCACTCGCCTCCGCCCGATCCCACCTCGTGACCAGACGCCTCCCGCTCCTGGCATCGTGCAACGTATGCGCCGTACATGGCCTGCATTCTCGGGGGAATCCTCCCGCGGCGCGAATCCTCGAACTTGCCCGCATCAGTGCCGGCAGCATGAGAGGGGCCAAGAAGCGCCCCGCGCGGCTTGCAAACTGCGCATGTGGCCGTCCGGTATGCGGGACGCGCGCCATCATCAAGAATTAAATAGAAAAATCTACTCATTCGGTGCATGGGACTGGCCATTGCGCAGCTGCACCAGAGCGAGATTGGAGACATACTTGAGAGGGCCGTTGCGGGGCACGCCCCCGACAGGCACGACTGCATGCGACTCTTGAAGTCCGACGACGTCCACCTGATGGGAATGGCGGCCCGGCACCTCGTGCAGAAGCGCTTTGGGCGCAGGGCCACGTACGTGAACAACATCATACTCAACTACACCAACGTCTGCATAACGGACTGCACGTTTTGCGCCTTTTACAGGCCGCCCGGGCACGACGAGTCCTACACGCTTGACATCTCGCAGGTCAGGGCTAGGGTAAAGACCGCGCACGAAATGTTCGGCATACGCCAGGTCCTCTTCCAGGGCGGTCACAACCCCAAGCTGGGCATCGAGTACTTTGAGGAGGTGTTCAGCATGATTCGCGACAGCTACCCGGGCGTGGGCGTGCACGCGCTCTCCCCGTCGGAGATAGACATGGTTGCCCGGGTGGAGCGGTCGTCTACCGCGGAGGTACTCTCGCGCCTCAAGGAGGCCGGACTGCAGTCCGTGCCCGGGGCCGGCGCCGAGATACTGAAGGACGACGTCAAGAACGTCATAAGCCCCAAAAAGATCTCAAGCTCCGACTGGCTGCGCATAATGAGGGAGGCACACTCGCTTGGACTGCCGTCGTCGGCCACTATGATGTACGGGCATGCGGAGACCATGTCTGACATCGCGGACCACTTTTTCGAGATTGCTAAGCTGCAGGAGGAGACGGGCGGGTTTATGGCGTTCATACCGTGGAACTTTGAACCCGGCAACACCCCGATGCAGAGGGACGGGCTGGTCGACAAGATTGTAACCTCCGAGTTCGGCTCAGGTGGCGTCCAGCTGCTCAAGATGATTGCGATATCCCGGCTCGTATATGACGTGTCCATACCCCACATACAGTCGTCTTGGCTTACAAACGGGGTCGGCATGGCGCAGCTTGCGCTGCAGTACGGAGCCGACGACTTTGGCGGCACGCTGATAGGCGAGGAGGTGGTGTCCTGCACGGGCGCTAGGTCGACGGAGCTGACCGGCGACATAATCCGGAGTGCGATATCCCAGATGGGGTACGAGGCGGCCGAGCGCGACAACTTTTACGGGACTGTGTGACGCGTCGCGGCGCATACCGCGTCACGGCAGCCCGTACTCTTTCCACCTTTTCCTGACGGTCCTCTTGGTGGCGTCATCTGCCTCCACGGGCCTCTGCACCTCCCTCATATATCCTTCCGCGGCAGTCTTCTGGGTCGCGTCTATCCCCAGCTTTGAGCCCAGGTTTAATATCCTCGCGGCCGGGTCTAGCGTGTCGGTGGGGGCGTCCCGGATTATGGTGGTGTCGTGGGCCGCGTCCGCCCTTGTCGTGACCGCCCATATCACCTGCTCCATGTCGTGCACGTCGATGTCGGCGTCGACCACTATGATCATCTTCGTGAGGGCAAGCTGTCCCATGCTCCACAGGCCCATCATCACCTTTTTTGCCTGTCCGGGATACCGCTTTGCAATGGATGCGATGGCAAGCCCCTGGAACCACCCGGCCGGCGGCATGGCAAAGTCGACCACCTCGGGGTGGAACATCTGTATGAGCGGCAGGAATGATCTCTCTATGGCCTTTCCGATGTAGGCGTCCTCCAGTACGGGCCTGCCCACCACGGTGGCAAGATATATCGGATTCTTGCGTGTCATCATGCCTGTCATGGTAAACACGGGATACTTTTCGATCGGGGTATAGTATCCGGTGTGATCCCCGAAGGGGCCCTCGTCTTCCAGCTCTGTCGGGTCCACGTGCCCCTCTATTACAATCTCCGCGTTTGCCGGCACGTCGAGGTCTATCGTGCGGCACTTCACGGTTCTTATCCCCTCGCCTCCGCGCGCTATTCCTGCAAACAAGTACTTGTCCATGCCCTCCGGCACCGGGGCTACTGCTGAGAATACGGTGGCCGGCTCGCCCCCGATTATAATTGCGGCCGGTATCTTCTGGCCCGCCTCCTTTGAGATGTCGCCGTGCGCGGCCCCCCGCTTGTGCTTTTGCCAGTGTATGATGCAGCGCGAGCCGTCGATTATCTGCATGCGGTATACGCCTAGGTTCCGCACGCCGGTCTCCGGATGGCGCGTCGCCACCATGCCAAACGTGATGAACCTGCCGGCGTCGTGCGGCCACGAGCGCAGTACCGGCATGGAGTCAAACCCGGCGTCCTTGGGCACGGTCTCTGACACGGGCCCCGACTCTGCAGGCTCCTTTGGAAACGCGCCTGCCATCTTTGAGAGCTCCGGCAGGCTCTTTATCTTGCCGAGCAGCCCTGATGGAATTTTGATCTTGGACATGTCTGCAATGCGCCTGCCAATCTCGGTATAGTCGGCGGTGCCCAGGGCAATCTCCATTCTCCTTACGGAGCCAAACGCGTTGCCCAGTATCGGCATCTCGTGCCCCCTGACATTCTCAAAGAGTATGGCGGGGCCGCCGTCCCTCTCCCCGTTTCCGAGGCCGTACGAGACTCGCCGCAGTATCTCGGCCACCTCCAAGTCGGCATCGACCTCTGCTGAGATCCGCCTCAGTTCACCCTCCTTCTCTAGTATGTCTACAAACTCGCCGAGCCCGTCTATTGGCATGTGATGCCTGCGGCGACGCGGTATAAGGGTATGTTGCTTTTTCCTTGATTATCGTTGCGGACTGTTTGCGGCCGGGGGTGGGGCGCCGCCGCGTGTAGGCCCTCTCTCCCACCAAGCCGCGAAGTCCCGGGTTTTGCAGAAGAGGTGGACGGCTTAGCTATTTTTAACCGTCCCATCGGGTAGGATCGAATGCCGGAAAGCGACAGTGACGGGTGCGCCGTGTGCAAGGGCTCCGGCACGATAGAGCTACTCGACCAGCAGTGCCCGTTCTGCAACGGGACCGGCGAGCCAAGCAGGCCTGCCGCATCCTACATCAAGTCGCACATATGCCAGTGCGTCTTTCTTGACCGAAAGAGGTGTCCCCTGTGTGGCAAGCCATGCCATCACGACACGCCGAACAGGCCAAAAATACTGCTCAGCCCGGGATGAGCCGTGCGTGCTGTAGATTCTCAGAGCGGCGGAAGCTCGGTCTTTTTGTCGTACCCGCCAGAGCCGAACTTGCAGTAAAAGCAGAGTTCCGACTCCATGTACTTTAGCTTCTCTATCTTGATCGCCCCGATCTTGAGCGCAATCCTTGTCAGCATCTTGTACTTTAGCGGCATGCCCGGTATGACCTCGTCATAATACACGCGGTAGTGGTCTGGGCAGAACCTGAGCTTCATTCGTGCCGGCTCGCCGCCCCTGTTTGCCTCGTTGACCTGCTTTGTATAGTTGACCTGCTCGCGTATGTACTCATGTTTTGGGCACGGGCAGTCCTTGCCTCCCGGGTGCTTGTATGCCGGTATGTTCTTCCAGTCGAATTCCGGATAGTCGTCCTCAAAGTCGTCCATGCGTGGTCTCCGCAGCTGTCTAGTCTACCAGAGAATATAAAACTTGATCAGGCGCGCGTGCGATCTGTGGAATCCAAAAATTAGTTCCCCCCTCCCTATCTGACATCGTACTCCTCCCCCGTCTGCTCATCTATGATCCTTTCTCCCTTTGGCGCCATCTTTCTCTCAAACGCCTCTGCAGGCGTCTCCCCGTCCTCCAGCGACATGTGTGGCCTGTCATAATTGTACCACCGCATGAACAGGTCAATGGGATCGCTCTTTCTCATCATTATGGACTCGAACTCGTGCAGCTTGCGCTGTATCTCCCCGTGCAGGCGCTCTATCTTGCCGTTGGTCTGGGGGTGTCCCACGCCCGCGAGTATCTGGCGTATGCCAAGCTCTACCAGTCTCTTCTCGAACCCGCTCTTGCCGCGCTCCCTGGATTCCTTCTCGTTTGCATAGAACTGCGCGCCGTGGTCCGTCATGATTGACGCGGGCCTGCCGTGGTCCCTGATGGCCTCGTCAAGCACCCTAAGGGCGTTCTCGGCAGTGGCGTTGTCGAAGATTCCGTACCCCGTTACAAACCGGGACGCGTCGTCCTCGTAGCACAGAAACCAGCGTCCGTCGTGCATTCCGCCGTGGATCTGCTTCCAGTCCGTATGCCACATCGAGTTTGAGTACGTCCGCTCGTACCTGACCCACCTGCGCCTTTTCTTCTTCTTCCTAGGATCCTCCCGGGCCATGCCGTTTTCTACTATCCCCCTATGTATGACAGCCTTTGGGATATTAAGCCCGCTGCGTTTTTTGATCCTGGCGCGTAGTATCGATGCTCCCAGATGCTCATTAGTGCGTGCAGACAGCACCGCAGAGTGTTTCCTGCGCCCATGCATGCTGCTTACGTGCCGCCCTGCGCGAGACTGGTACGATATTGCACGGATGTCCGCGTATCTGTACCTGGACCAGATCTTCTTGACCCATCTGGGAGATACTCCCGTGGCTTGAGCAATACTTGCATTGGTCTCTCCCATCCTCTTGTGGCGTATGATCCACCTCACCCGCTTTGTATTGAGCTTCATGGCATGTGACGGGTGATCCAGATTTGCGTATTTACGCTGCCGCCTGCTCCAGGCCCACACACCTTCATTTCCACTGTACATGCTGACACGCAGTCTGCCCAGACTCCGGGACAGGGGTGAACTAATTTTTGGACTATAGATCTATGATCTGAGGGCGGGCTCCACCCGCTTGGCTTGGGCGGGCAGGCGTTCTGACGTGCCGATTCTGGCACCGGCGGCCGCCTGCTGATCAAAATATAGATAAACCCCGCCCTGTCCATCATGTCCGTGGCATCTTCAAAAAGAGCGACCAAAAAGGACCTAGAGTCCAAGATTGTCGAGCTGGAGTCGAAGATAGACGCGCTTGTGGCCGAACTGCAAGATAACGCGGCGGCCAAGCCTGACGGGAGTGCGAGCGCCGCATCCAAGACGGCGTCCAAGGGCACGCTTCCAAAGGGATTTGACAAGGCGGCCCCCAAGCCCGCCCCGAAGCCTGAGGCCAAAAAGGCCGAGGC
>JAGWAX010000155.1:0-532 GCA_021296175.1 Nitrosopumilaceae archaeon
CGGACGCGTGAAACGCCGGTTCCAGACGTCCTGCGGCGGCGGCAGCCTGTGGGTGGCGCGTAATGGGCCGCCCGTACGTCGACGAGCTCGCAGAGCTCCCTGACACTTACAAGAGAGCGCTGGAGACCCCGATAGACGGGCTCACCGGCTTTGTGAACGCGTCGCTGCGCGCGCCGCTGCGTGTTGTGGGATCCGGGGGGTCGGCCACGGCGTGCGTGTTCGCGTCCGTACTGCACGAGCAGGCCACGTACATGGTGTCGCGCCACGCCACGCCGCTGGAACAACTCGATGCCAAATCATCACCTGGCACGTCCGTGCTGCTGGTCAGCGCGGGCGGAAACAACAAGGACATAATCGCCGCATTCGAGCGCGCGAGTTCGCTTGACCGCAATGCCCTGGGCGTCCTGTGCTCCAGCGGGGGCAGGGGCAAGCTGTTCAGGATGTGCGCGTCGCACCCGTCCGTCTACGTGCAGGACGCCGACATACGAAACAAGGACGGTTTCCTTGCCACCAATTCGTTGCTGGCGGCGTG
>JAGWAX010000155.1:603-2334 GCA_021296175.1 Nitrosopumilaceae archaeon
CGGCGGACGTATTTGCGGCGTGCAAAACGGGCTGCTGGACATGATGTCTGACGTGTCCACCATCGTGGTGCTGCATGATACGGCTGGAAAGCCCGCAGCCGCGGACTTGGAGTCCAAATTGGTGGAGTCCGGCGTGCGGAACGTGCAGCCCGCAGATTACAGGAACTTTGCGCACGGCCGCCACAACTGGCTCGGCAAGCACCCCGAGGACACGGGCGTGATCATGCTGACATGCTCCGAGTGTGAGGGGCTTGCCGCGCGCACGGCCGACCTGCTGCCGTCCGGCATACCAGTGGTCAGGCTGCATACGGAGTGGGACGGCTTTGACGGCATGCTCTCGCTGCTCGTGCAGTGCATGTGCGCGGTCAGCGTACTGGGGGAGCAGAGCGGCATCGACCCCGGCAGGCCCGGGGTGGCAGACTTTGGCAAAAAATTGTACGGCATGGGCCCGTATGGCTAACCAGCGGCTTTTATGTTGGCGCACGCATGCATGACGTGTCAGATGAAAAGGAGACGTGTGAGCGCTGCGGCGTGAACCCTGCGACTCGACTGAGTGCTGGCTGCTGGACCCGTGAGGCGTCATTCCGTATGTGTGTGATCGTTTCCGTACATCACGACGAACTTGAATTGCCGGGGTCGCAAGTGCACCGCAGTCTCTATTCTGTGCGCTGTTCTACTACGGGGTCGAAAAAATTGAACTGTTTTTCGTAGATCTCAAGCACAAACTCCGTAACGTCGGGATCTTTTATCACCCATCGCTTGAGAAACCACATGCCACATCTTTGCAGTTTGATCTTAAAGAGGAACCTCGCTATGCGCATAGGCCAGAACACGTGGATTGCAAGCAATCCCCGCACTATGTACCATTGGGACGTCTTTGCGGAATGGTTGTCCAGCCAGCTGGTAATTCTGTCCAATACGCGGTCCGTATCGGTCGTACACTCTTGGGCAATTTTATAAATAAAATTGGTGCCGCTCAACGGCACGACAAGCATGTAGCCATTACGGTTGAGAAACAGCCGGGTAGTCTCCAAGGCGGCCCTCTTGTTGCCGTCAACGAATACGTGGTGCCTGATAATCCCCTCAAAGAGTATCGCCGCCTGCCTGAGCGGGCTTATCTGCTTGTCAGAGAACGGAACCCCCTCGCACTGGGCAACCAGGGTTTCCAGCACCCCCGTCTTGACGTGGCCCGGCGGCAGGTTGTACTCTTTTTGAATGGTGTCATGAATGACGACAATCTCTTCGGGAGTTATGGTCTTAGAGGTCATGAAGCATGTCGTATACGATTTTGTTTTCCTTGAGACCCTTTTTTACTTCCTTCTCCAACTTTTCCTTCTCCGTGGGTGTCATGGCACAAGTTCGTCATAATATCTTATAACTCTACGGGTTCAAACGGGGCGGACGGTGGGCTCCGACGCCCCGCGGCCTCCTTTTAACTGGAGCTTTGTGTGTGGGTATGGAGCGTGCCATGACTGGTAGCGCGCGGTGCGCGCACCGCGTACCGCGCCGCACCACGCCGCGCCGCGCACGCAAGCCGCGCAGGCCCGCCTTTCTGCTGACGGGCCCGCTCATGCTGGGCATGATGCTCCTGGGATTCGTCGTGTTCACCGCCGTAATGACCGCCTTTATCGGCATCATACAGGCTAATTTGGTCGAGACCCTCACGGACGTTCCCACCATGTATGAATATCATCCGGATACGGGCGCGCGTATAACGAGCGTGCCGGGCGG
>JAGWAX010000156.1 GCA_021296175.1 Nitrosopumilaceae archaeon
GAACGTCAGGCGCGCGCTGAGGCTGGGAGACTCTGTGTATCTTTTGGCAAACGGCAAGAACGTCTTTGACGGGACCTCTGAGGAGCTGCTGGCGCACCAGGAGCTTGGACGACTGTACCTCGGAATGAGATGAGGCCGTTCCAGGCCGCATTGCGGTTTACGGGGCGCGGGTTATGGCGGCCAGCGTGCCCGTCTTTTGGCAAAATGCCTGCATCCGCACCCAGACCACAATCCCAAACCAAGTCATGCATGCAAGGTAAAATTGAACATTGCGTTTGATTTTTGTCCAATGTTGTAGCAAGTCTTTCCACAAACCCTTCACAACATTTTTTTAGGTATGCGCAGGAATCAAGTTGTTGAGAAACGTCCTGCTGGATCAGCAAGTTACGTACCTGAAACAAGGAGAGCATTCAAGCCTCCTAAAAGACTATGAACGGGTCTTCGCTGTTGGCGAGGATATCCGTGCTACAAGCTTTGACGAGAACTGCGCCAATTTCTGCTTGGAGCGAGATTGTGACTTTCTTACGGCTGACAAGACATCTTACGGCCATTTCTTCAAGATCAGGCGGGTCAAATCAGTCGAGATCTTTCGATTCATGAAAAAGGAACCCAATAGCGACAGACCCGTGTTTTGCGTGAGAATCAAAACAAAATGACTGGAAACAAAACACCAGGCAATAGTTCTGCGGAACCATGACCGGCAGTAAATTTTTTGCTCGTAGTGGTTGTCATATGTAACCGGTTCAACATATTTCCAATTATTCTGGCAGTGTCACGGGTCGAAAACAGTTTGTACAGGTAATTTCCCACGTTGGCGCAGATCACCACATCGGCGTTGTCAACATACCCATCAGTCTTAGAAGAGACCACATCTGCCTGTACAAACGATCCAAGTTTTTTATGGCATCTGGTTTTACGTCTGAAGAACTGTCAATTCCCGTTGTTTTAATGCAGGTTCCGTGCTCTTTCAGGCACTCCTGTGCAGTTTTTGTGGCGGTGTCAGCGGAGCAACCAACATCAACAACATTGAGAGCCCCATGGACATCGACCCAGCAAAGCACGTCAACGTAGGCAGGATGACGCTCCTACAGGAGAACCACCGGTGGAAGGAAGATCGTACTGCAAAAAATGACTTGAACCCGGGGTGGGAGTGGGCCCACGGGGGTTAGCCAGATGTAACGGGTGGAACCCCGATTTTAGAGGATTCGAACCATGCATGTCGTATGGTAACAAATGCCCAGTTAATAAGAATAGTGGTTAGACAGTATGAACTGGCAGGACTGTGAACGCTACGCGTACGCGAAGGGCGGCTGTCGCCGGCAATGATCAACCAGAAACAGGCGCTCCGCAATACAGGTACGTCCTGCCGACATCATACCCGGAAAGGATCAACAAGATCTATGAGTACTGATCGAGCCGTGATGCGATGTGGATCATACCGCGTGATCGCAAGAGGGCAGAACCCCGCCGCATGCGGACCTGCCTTCCAGCCATTCAAGCGCCAGGCCGTGGATACCCGCAAAGTGTCATAGAGCTCTATGACAGTTTGCGGGTATGCCGCGGTCTGTTCCGGCCGTCGTGTTATCGTCTCCACTGCAGAATGCGCCCGAACATCCCAAGTGCACTTGGGAGACCAACCTGAAAATCACAGACGACGACAGTCCGGCCACCAGCCGCACGTGAACCGAAAAACGCCCCTTTTATCATATCGAAGACATGCCATACATGGTACTTTCTGAAAAGGATCCAGAAGACAAGCAGAAGATGAAGAACGGCGTGATCGGCGTGGTGGTGCTACTAGTGCTGGGCTCACTCTCGCCCCTGATAATCGAGGAGTTCACCAACGTCGACCTGGAGACGCTGTGCGAAAAAAACCAGAACGGCACCGATATCGAATGCCTGGATGAGGGGGGCATAAAGTCAACCGTCCTTGAGGGCCTCGGCTACGTGTCGATAATCATCGCCATCGTCGGCTTTGTCGGGTTTGTCATCGTGGGCGTCAAAGCGTCCTTGTGTGCCTCGCAGGCGTGCTGTTCGGATTTGCGTACGTCTCCGGGTGGACGATCCCCGCAGGTTTGGTCTGGGGCCCCGTTATGTTCTGGCTTGCGGCCTGCGGGACGGACATGGCATATACAGTGAGGCATCGCCAATTTTTGTTGAAAAACGAGCAGAGTCCCGTGCTCCGCATCTTGGCGGGGCGCCTCCGTATCCGATATGCCGTGCCGGCAGCGCTTGTGGTCGAGGCGGCGCTTGTCGTTTTTTCGCCGTTTCTGGTCACGCACGGGTGGGACCCAGAGTTCCTCGGTGTGGCGGCCGTCCTGACAGGCCGGGTTTGCCGAGAGCCGCTCATTTGTACGCAGTATGGCGCAGGGCCTGCCGAACGGAGCCAAGGCTTGATCAGACCGTAATTATCACGATATCCAGATGTTGCAGGCAGGCAAGCCCGTCACTCGATTATCAAAAAACCCCGCTTAAACGCAACTGGTGTCCGACATAATGATGAAGATCGGCCTTGACATCGGAACCGGCTTTGTAAAGTGCGTCTCCGACTACGGGGCGGTGCGCTTCCCGTCAATATACGTGAGGCGCATACACGGGCTGTGGACGGAAAAGGCGACTGAGGCAGTGGGCTCCAAGGCAAGCTCGCTACTCGATACCATGGGCGCCACTGCCATAAGCCCGATAATCAGGGGCAGGCCGGACTCCAAATACTACAAGCAAGTGGACATGCTCCTGAGCGAGATGCTGCGCCAGATCCACAAGCTGGCAAAAACCCCGATCGACGCGGACGCAAAGCTCCGCATCGTGGTCGGCCTGCCGTACCACGCGTTTGGCTACCGCGAGTCAATGGTCAGGGTGATACAAAAGGCGCTCAGCGTGGAGACGTGCACCGTGGTCGCCCAGGCCTCGGGGACGCTGGTGGACCTTGACCTTGAGAGCGCCATCGTGGTGTCCATTGGGCAGGGGACGACTGAGATCGTGGTAATAGACGACATGGAGGTGATAGACGGGGAGAGTTCAAGGTGGGCGTCAGATTTCGTGACAAAAAAGATAGGCAGGTACGCCCACCTCAACGTGGATCTGCTCCACAAGAACCAGGACGTGTGCCAGAGGTACGCAAAGATAATGGCAGAGAACCTGGCCCGCGAGATACACGACATGTCCAAGCAGTACGACGACCGGTACACCGTGGCGCTCTCGGGAGGCGGCCTGCTGATTCCCGGTATGCAGGAGAGGCTGGCCGCCCGGCTAAAGGAGTTCAAAGTGGTGGTTCCGAACGATCCCGTGATGAGCAACGCGAACGGGCTCTACAAGCTCGTGGAATAACCTGTCGCCTGCGAGACGTGCGTCGCTTAGTCAGAAATACGGGACATATATAGCGACGCTCATAAATTCTAGCATAATTTAAAAATTAAGCAAGGGTGGATTTGTGACGAGAATTATTGCGTGCCAG
>JAGWAX010000157.1:0-539 GCA_021296175.1 Nitrosopumilaceae archaeon
GGCCCGCATGATCGCCGGCGGCGGAGAGACCCAGCCGCCGCCCATACAGTTCTGGCCCGTGTACGTGCCGCCGCGCCGCCAGTCCGAGAGGTTTTTGGCCGGGTTCATAAGCTCGCAAAAGGTCAAGTACGGAAGCGGTAGTGTCGGCGACTCCATGATGCGCCAGGCCGACAGCAGGTCCACCAAGTGGCTGCTCAACGTGCCGTACGAGCACCCGTCGCGCGACGAGTGGCACGTGATGTGCGCCCTGAAGGAGGCGGGCACCAGCTTGACCCTCAAGAAGGTCTCGTCGCGCTTTGGCGACGGCACCACGCATTCCGACACGGTGTCCGGCGTGCTGCGTCGCATGCTGGAGAAGAAACTGATCGCAATGGACGGACGCAAGTATGTCCTGCCGCACGATGTGGCGTCAAAGTACTTTGGGTTCGAGTCGTCAGGCATAGGCAGCTCCGGGGACATCCCGCTGTCCACGTCCAAGGCCGTCGAGTATTATCTGTCGCACCGCTTCTTTTTGTGCATGGCCACGCAGACCGTGAAGA
>JAGWAX010000157.1:591-1838 GCA_021296175.1 Nitrosopumilaceae archaeon
GAGTCGTATGCGGAGATGCGGCGCCACCCCGAGCACGTCAAGCTCAACATGACAAAGTGGGCTGATTTGGGCTTTGAGGAGTGCCACGTGTGGTCGACGCACCCGGGCATAGCCGACGTGCGCGAAGAACTCACTGATGAGCAGAAGGAGCGCGTGCGGACGTTCGTAGTGAAGGCTGACAACGCTGACGGTGTTGACAACGTTGACAACGTTGTCAACGTTGACGGCGCTGGCAGTGTTGACGGCGCCGACGGTCATGGTGACGTCGGCGGGGGCTCCGCCGCAGGCGAACCAACGTCAGTGGAAGACGCGGCGCGTACAGCTGAAGCGGGGTCCAAACCGCAGGACAGCGGAGGCTCCGCTAGCGGCAGTACGGAAGGACAATGACGGCGGATGCGCCGCTACGTGTTGCTGCGCTTGGCGCCGGACTGCCTGAGCCCGCGCTCCTCCAGTACTTTCCTGATCTCCGGAATCGCCCACGCGTACTGCACGTGCACGCAGGACATGTCCTCGCAGTGGTCGCACCACGCCCATTCATCCTTGAACGATACGGTCACTATGCTGCCTATGGGCTTCATCCAGTTGTCCAGTATGCGTATGCCGTCGTCCAGCGTACTCACGTGGCTGAAGCGCTTTATCTCAATGTCCCCAAGCTTCTCCCGTATGGCAAGTTCAACGAACTTGGCCACACTTGTCAACCCGTTCTCCTGGGCGCCGACAGTCAGCAGAACGCGCCTTATTTGTATAACCAACGCGCGGTTGAGCGACACGGAAGTAAAATCATCCCTCATCATGTAATATTACGTGATCTGTAATTTATCTCTTATCTGTGACATGTATTGTACGGACAGTCATGGGAATTTGCTAGTGATATGTGGCAATGGACAGGAGTGATGTTTACGGTAAAAACGTGACTGAGGCTTTGCAGGCGAGACCTGTACTGCGAGGGGCGAGGTGGAAGAGAAGGAGACGGATGCGGTTTTTCTGATGAGGAATGAGCGCACCCGCCGCCTGCATGCCATGAGGGCAGTCACATAAAGGCATCCTGCGGCGGACGTGGAGTGGCTGTGTCGGCAGACAGGCAGGCTTGCAGGTGGCATCATGCCCAGCCCGGGAACCGGGCGGAAGGAATGTTTTTCCCTTGGTTCCCGGACTGACCGGGCGCCCGGGGTGCCCGGACACTTATCGGAAAGAATTCTTTTCCTTTAGTGACCTTGCGGGTGCCCGGACACTTATCGGAAAGAATT
>JAGWAX010000157.1:2103-2945 GCA_021296175.1 Nitrosopumilaceae archaeon
ATTCTTTTCCTTTAGTGACCTTGCGGGTGCCCGGACACTTATCGGAAAGAATTCTTTTCCTTTAGTGACCTTGCGGGTGTCTAGTGTTGGTTTTCGGGGAACCGGTGCTAATTCACGGCCTGCCGGCCGCGCGCCGCCTTTGACGTTGTTTCTCAGCATCCATCTTCTTGGATGGGGAATGCGCCGGTGCTTGGTGGGGCGCCACGCATATCGCGGCGGCCTGCCTGATGTATTTTCTAACTGCAGCAAACCCCATTCACGGATCAAGCAGCCAGCACTCAGTCGAGTCACAGTGCCTTGAACCCGGGGCCTTCGGGTTCACGCCGCAGCGCTCACACGTCTCCTTTTCATCTGACACGTCATGCATGCGTGCGCCAACATAAAAGCCATACGGGCCCATGCCGTACAATTTTCTGCCAAACTCCGCAACGCCGGGCCTGCCGGGGTCGATGCCGCTCTGCGTGCCGAGTTCGCCGACCGCGCACATGCCCTGTATGAGCAGCGAGAGCATGCCGGCGTACCCGTCGAGTTCGGTATTCAACCTGACCACCGGTATGCCCGGGGGCAGCAGGCCGGCCGTGCTCTCGGCAAGCCTCTTGCATCGCAGGCTTGTAAGCATGATCACGCCCGTATCCTGCGGGTGCTTGCCAATCCAGTTGTGGCGGCCGTGCGCAAAGTTCCTGTAATCTGCGGGCTGTACGTTCCGCACGCCGGACTCCACCAATTTGGACTCCAAGTCCGCGGCTGCGGGCTTTCCAGCCGCATCATGCAGCACCACGATGGTGGACACGTCAGACATCATGTCCAGCAGCCCGTTTTGCACGCCGCAAATACGTCCGCCG
>JAGWAX010000157.1:3013-3546 GCA_021296175.1 Nitrosopumilaceae archaeon
CACGCCGCCAGCAACGAATTGGTGGCAAGGAAACCGTCCTTGTTTCGTATGTCGGCGTCCTGCACGTAGACGGACGGGTACGACGCGCACATCCTGGACAGCTTGCCCCTGCCCCCGCTGGAGCACAGGATGCCCAGGGCATTGCGGTCAAGCGAACTTGCGCGCTCGAATGCGGCGATTATGTCCTTGTTGTTTCCGCCCGCGCTTATCAACAGCACGGACGTGCCCGGCGACGAGCACGCGTCCAGTTGCTCCAGCGGCGTGGCGTGGCGCGACACCATGTACGTGGACTGCTCGTGCAGTATGGACGCAAATATACACGCCGTTGCAGATCCGCCGGACCCCACGACGCGCAGCGGCGAGCGCAGCGATCCATTTACAAAGCCGGTGAGCCCGTCTATCGAGTCCTCCAGCGCCTGCCTGTACGTATCGCTGAGCTCTGCGAGCTCGTCGGCGTACGGGCGGCCCATTACGCGCCACCCACAGGCTGCCGCCGCCGCAGGACGTCTGGAACCGGCGTTTCACGCGTCCGC
>JAGWAX010000061.1 GCA_021296175.1 Nitrosopumilaceae archaeon
GCACCAGCACCAGCACCAGCCCCAGCACCAGCACGGGCATTTTCGCGCACGACAATCAGAACCTCTGTATCAGCGTTCGCCCCATCTTCACCCAAATCATTCGCAATGGCAGGCGCGTAACAGGTCCGGGTTGTCTGTAGGCTAAAACGTTACAATTCCAATCATCCTACTGTTAAGTGAGGTAAACACTACGTATGCTCCGCGCGCGGAGTCCGCGTCCGAGAAAAGGGGCGCTTCAAAGTATCCGTCCTTGGCAGGGTACAACATTTCCAGCCCTTTTGGACTGGGTAGATCACTCCTGTTACGACCGGGATCAAGTCACCAAATTATAGTTCCACCGACATATTGTAACCGTCCGCGCCCGCGTGATTTTGCGCCAAGCACAGGGGTCGCGCTATCCAGCTCCACAACCATGTGGACAGCATCTCGTCGCGCCTTTCTCCGACAACTCTGCCCCCTAACGAGCCCATCTCGTCAACGCGTCTCATCTGGGTGGAGGCCGCGTCAGAATACCCTAGAGGAGGGCGGCGCGAGCTTGCGGGCGCTTAGAACCTTCCTGACGTCGGGAATCTCCCACGCGTACTGTATGTGGACACACATGTGCTCATCGCAATACTCACACCATGCCCTCGCGTCGCGAAAATACACGGACACGATCCTGCCCGCGCGCCCGAGTCTGTTGTCCAGTATCTTTACGTGGTCCTCGTACATGTTGATGTGTTCAAACCGCATGCGCTCGAACTTTTCGAGCTTTTCGCGGAGCGCCAGATCCACGAACTGCGCCGCGTTGGTTATCCCGGCCTTCTTTGCCTCGTCGGTTCTCTGTATCCTTGCAATCTCCTCGAGGAGACTCTTCTTGACGTTGACCGTCTTCCAGTCTTCCTTTCCCATATGATATTATTATCATATGTAGTTATTATTACTTGTGTTATAACATGGTACGCCCTACGCGCCCCTCACGCACGGCTGGGAACGGACAGTCTGCTGCCGCGCCGCTCCAGACAACCCTTCCGTCCATTGCTTACAACATATTTGTCATAAGGGATAAATACAAAATTGCCATTGTTACTGTGTGAATGAATGGGGGATTGTCCAAGCCGGGACATCGGCTTTTGGGAGGATCGCCTGCGATCGGAGCAACGGGGCGAATCCCGTGACGGGGGTGATGCGAAACGGCTCCTGTAGGGTGTCATTTTTTTACGATGCCGCACGCGGCAGGGGGGCGCGCACGGCATAATGGCCTGCCGGGGAACGTGCGTCCGGCACCAGGTGCGCAAGCCGGGAACGAAGAGCCGGTACGAGGCGGGCCAGGTGCGCTGCCAGCAGTGCGGCATCTGGATGGTCAGGGAAGAGCCAGGGTGCCCGTGCTGCGGCCTGAAGCTGCGGCGCAGTGCCAGGCGCCGGTAGGGCTCACCTAACGTTGTGGCGCGTATCCCGCTCAAAAGTGATTGCGAGTGGGGATGGTGGTGATAGCAGTGGTGAAGGAGAACGGACGGCGCATGCGCGTATCCGCGTACCATACGGGGACACCGGCAATGGCAACGGAAACGGGATCGGGATGACCATGCAGGTATTTGTCGGGAAACGGGGCCGGGAGCGCACAGGCGCGTCGCGTGTTCGGGGGGCGACGCGCAACGTATGGCGCGCGCCGTGCGGTTCGCGTGATGCCGTCATTGCAATGGCCGCAATCGTCGCGGCATCGTGCGCCGCATCGGGTGCTGATATCTGGGCAGACCACTCGGCCACTAGCTGCATACTGCACGTGCGCGGCGAGTCCCATCCCGTCACATACATGGATGCACCACGACAGAACCCCGACGGCACGTACTACCCGGGGGACGCATTCTACTACATATTCAGGTGGGAGGACAGGTCCGACCCCGGCGACTGTATCGTTCATGCGCCCCTCCTTGAGACAAGCAGGATGCTGCTTGACCACCACACCGTGCGGGTGGACGGCGACGGCCGCATGTCCCACAGCGCGCCGCTGGCGCACACAGACCTCGATCCGGGAGTCGGGTTCCTGAGCAGGACCGACTTTTACGCCGGCAAGATGCAGACGGAGTGTCAGGTGTCGTTTGCAAAGCCCGGCGAGTCTTGGCGCACGAAATGGGAGCAGTGGACCGTATACGATAAAGTGTTCCTCACAAAGGAGGGCGACGACGGGCTGACCGAGTTTGAAAAGACGCTCAAGTCCAAGGCGTACCGGGGGGAACCCGCCTGGGAGTGGTGGGAGCAGAAGAACAAGATGCGGAGCGGCCACCCCGACCTCCCGGAGTGCCCGTTCGGCTTGTGGCCCGGCGGCCCTGTGGAGCCTGGCACGCCCGATCTCCCGGAACTGCCCGCATACATGAAGCGTTACGGCGGCGGCATATTCTACGCCACGTCGTACTACTGGGGGATCACGACAAATACGAACGCGTCCCACGCGCACCTCGCTGCGACGCCCGCCGACCATAGCAGTACGGTATGGTTTGAGGAGCGCGTGCAGGAGCTGTGCGGCAAGTCCGCCCTGCCGGCCCGTGCCGGCTGCGTGTACGGGACGGCCGAGATAAGGCCCAGCAGGGGGGTGTGCGTGTCCGATGTGGTCGACTCGTACGCGCGCCTGCTGCACGCGTGGCATACGGGGCTGCCGCCGTACGACATCACCGGTAAAGACGGCAAGCCCTCCCCCCGGCCCACCTCCGGGGTACCCGGCGTCGTCCTGGGGACACCTGCTGGCCAACCGCACGCATCCGTTCGATCTGCAGACGCCCCCTCCGGGGATCGCCGGTGAATCATACGAGGCGCCCGCGGCGGGAGGCCCAGACACATGCGCCAGTCCGTCGTCTGACGGGTCAAAGCTCGAGCTGACCGCGGCGGGCACCTACCTGACGCCGCACCACTACGCGAACGGGATACCGGTGAAAGGCATCAAGAAGGTCGAGGGGGACGCGGGACCGCCGTTGCAAGACAGCGAGCTGCTCGTCATACTGACAAAGCCGCCACTGCACCACATACAGGGGTATGACGCGAAAAATCTGGACGGCACCTACTATCATGGCGACCCGGTGTACGTGCGGCACGAACCGTCATGGAAGTGGAAGGACGAGCGCAGTGCGCACATCAACTTTGAGACGCACCGCCTGCCCCCCGTCACGCTCCCGGTAATAGACAAGTTTGACTGCCCACCTCCTCCACCGCCATCAGCGGATGAGAACGATACCGCCGCGCCTGCCCCACACACGGTGGCGCCGCCGTGCGAGCACGCGGTTAAAGTGGACTCGCCGCCGTGGCTGGCCGAAAGGCTGCGGTTCGGCAATGGCGATGGACTTACGGTCAGGACCGCCGGCACACCGCACGATTTCGGCACGTACGAATTCGCGTACAACATGACCGCCTACAACCTCGGCAAAATGGTCGCAAACGCGACGAACTCGACTGCGGCCGAAGTCGTGCCGTACGAGCCGTCCTACGAAACGGTGTACTCATACCCCGTGCTTGCGGACGCCCGCGAGTACGCCTTTGACGACCGGCACGGGATCGCCATGAGATACGGCGGGAGCTGGCAGGAGGACGTACTGCACCCCATGCGCCGCTCGTTCATCAACGGATGGAACGGAACGGGAGGGGGACACGACCCGTACGCCTACAACCACTTTGGGCAGGACCACGTGTTCGACACGGGTCGAAACTCCTCACCCAACCACACCGCGCTGGAGCACGTGCAGGGCACGCAAACTGCAATGTTCGTGCGGAGCGGGCACGGTACAGTCCTGTTTGAGTGGCCCGTATCCGGGTGGGTGTTCTCCACGTATAACCAGACGACAACGGGGGAGCCGGGCGCCGCCACTGCTGCTGCTGCGAAGGCGGCAACCAACGAGAACGTCACCTCGCACCTGCAGATCTATAGCCACGACTTTGCTGGCAAGGATACCCTGCTGTACGAGACGGCAATGCGCTATCCGGAGATGCCGTTTGCAAAACGTGTCGCGATACAGTCAGTCGACCGTACGGGCGCTGTACAAACCTCAGACAAAATCACGCTACGGGTGACATCACATACGGAACTAGGGGCCGAATATATCACGGACTACATACGCGACAAGATAATGTGGGATGCAGGCGATCCGATTATAGCGCAGATCATCGTAAACGACACCCATCCCATGGTGCAGGAGTGGCGCACGTTCGATGGTATAATCAACGCCACGGTGCTGCGCACGTCCGTCCACTTTGACGACATCGCGATACAGAACGGCACGGGCCTGTCGTTCAGCGGCAGGCTGACGGACCTCCACGAGCTGGCAGATCATCCGGAGACTCTGCGGCTTTCTGCTCCATACGACTTAGGACTGAGCGTGTTGGCCCCGACATCTTTGTACATCTCGATAAACAATTCTGACGAACACGCCATACACAACAAGTATTACTCGTTTGGAGGTAGCGAAACTGTCAGCATCAACGTCCAAAAGGACAACCCCACAGACATCTCAAGGGATCCCGGCCGCATCATCATAAGGCAACCCGAAAACTTCGGCACAATCAAACATGTGGAGATAAACGGCACACGCCTGCAACAACCGTGTCCCACCGGCTGCACCGTTATGTTCCAACCAGATACCGCCCTAGATGTAGTACTGTACAACGAGTGGGGCGGGGAGGCTCACGCCACCGTCAACGCGTCAAATATGTTTAACGCGCCGAACCCGGACGAGCCACGATGGTGGCTTGTCGGGCTTGCCACGTCATTGCTTGTGATTTCATATGGGATATACAGAAAGGTGACGGCAGCAAAAAAGCCCCGATACTAATACGGTTTGCGTGCGGACATCTAGAAGAGCAATATTCGTTTGTGACGCTAAACGTCCTTAAACACGATCATTTGCCAACAACCACCCCTGCAGTAAAACACGCATCCGATTCGTTCTTCTGCAAAGACACGATCATGGGGTGTGACCCAAGTAGGGGTTCCATTATGGAATGTCAAAAATGTCTTGGCAGATGGCGTCTGATCGACGGAGTTTCTATCTGTGAACCGCAATTTTTTTTACGATAGAACCATAGCAAAGTACATGGAAGAGCGATATTTTGCCATAGGAACATGTCCAAAACGTGACAAAGTTGCGGATTATCTTGAGTTTGGAGAAGTTTATAAATCGGCACTGAAAACACTCATGAGGCATTTTGAGATGCCAGATGAAGACATGCAAAAAGAAATCGATGAAAGAACTGATCCGGGCATTCTGTTACTACCTGACCATGACTATGGAATCGCACCACTTGCTTTTTTATTCCGTCATTATATTGAAATAAAATTAAAAGGGCTCATCTTGTATAAAGGAGGAAGTTGGGAACCGACTCACGATGTACGTTGGCTGTTAGAACAACTTAAGAACATACTTAATTCTGAAAGAGAAGGTGGTGACAATAGGTTAAGCGCCGAAACGTGTATAATTATAAACGAATTTCAAAAACTTGATAAAAATTCAGACGGTTTTCGGTATCCGTACGGCAAAAAGGGAGATCCGTCACTCCAAAACGACAGCGCACTTTTGAAATATTTTAATTCTTTGTCAACGTTCAAACAGATGGTAAATTACGTGGTGGATGATTTTACCAACTTAGAAGGAGACATTGATGCTGAAAAGGAATGCCGAGAAACTTTAGCATCCATGTCAAACAACCAACCGTCTTGACGATATCAACTCTATACAAGAAGACCCTGTCAAGTTAGTAGGAGCCTAAAACCGCCTGCAAAAAGAGAGTCATGAGCATCAGAAATACGGGACTGGGAACTTAACGGGAGCAACGTTTTTGTGGAAAATGTAGGGAGTAGGTAGAGGCCGCGTTCCTAATGACTACCAAACCCACAGTGAGCGTTAAATCTGCACGAAGTGGATTTTTTGCAGCCATAAGGTACGTCTGAACGTTACCACATAACGTGGAGGAAGCAACGCAACTCCGCTGGTTCTCGCGTAAAAGATGAATATATCAAGAAGTTTGTAAGCGGGCTCTACAGCGGGAACATGCTCCTGCTCATTCTGCGCAGGTTGTGCTTGCCAAGCTTTTCGTGCACCGACCACCAGTTCCCGCATGATCCTGCGGATCGTCAAAACACGCATTATGCGGAGGTTTGGTCTAGATCTTCTTCGAGCAAATCAAGAAGTTTGTTCGCTTCTCCTTCCACATTACTTGTAACGTTCCAGAAAATTCTTGGTTTGGCCCTTACTCTGACAGCGGAACCGTTATTTTGTGCAACCACAATAACTTCGAACGTCTCACCCCAAGATAACAAGGACATTCCAAGCGATACCTCAACGCATCTAACCGTTTTGTCGGTACTATTTATGTTATAGGACTTGTCGAGGATACTGAGAAGTGCGTCAAACACACGTTCCACATCGTGGGGGTATTCTCGTGTAGATATAGTCTTCACACTATCACCTCAAGTTAATACTACGTCGGCAGGATGGACAGCTGAATGCTCTATGTCGTGATGAATAATAATTGAAGCTAACGTTACAGTAGCTGCATTTCACAACAGGTGGTTTTGGTTGTTTTGGTCCTGCTGTGTAACCCAAAATCGCTCCAAGTGCCATTCCGACGGGTCCAAACGCTGATCCCACCACCGCTCCACCGACTGCAGTCAAAATGTCGCGTCTAAATTTACCCAAGTCTTTGGTAATATGTTGCAATGCCAGAATATCTCCCGTGTTGTCAGGATCAAACAGTGCATAATCTGTAAGGTATGGAATCGGCAATTTTATCGGGGTTCCAATTCTTTCAAACACAAAGAGTTTTTTTGAATCTGCCGAAGCCAGCCCACTTTCCCAGATTACCCAACTTCGAGTATATTCAGTAGCCATTACATTATCCGTCAAAAATAGAAAAAGAAATTCGCTTTTTTCTACATTGCTTCGAATTTCTTTGTGAGGTACTGACTTTCGTTCTTCTGCCGGAACAAACTCTTCAATTATTGGCGTATGCCCCATGTTCTTTAGTGTCTTTTCCATTACAAGTACGAGATCTTCGTCTTTTTTGCTATGCGAAATAAAAATAGTAGCCATCGTGTCGGTGTTTTTGTGTGTTATTTTTAAAGGATCTGCTCCGTCCGTTCACATGCAGCACAGTTTACATCGGGACGGGTTTCCATAAATGGAGGATGTGGGGGACGGCGGTAGCGGTAGCAAGTACGCGAGGATCCCGAAGTCGTTTGACGGCCTAAGGTGGCGATCAGGCAGCATAAGGTTTGCAACGGGACAAAGACGGGATAAACGTTCTCGGGGGGACCTAAAATTGTCCCAAAAGACAGAACGCTCCTTCCCCGTCCACGGACTGTATTGGCGTGTGATGAACGGAACTTCGTTCCAGCTGGCCTGTCGTTTGTAACACATCCTGCACGATCTTTTGGAACAAACTTATCGATGTCGGGTTCCTCGCGGATACAGAATTATCAAATTTGTCAACGTTTTTGCAGACTAAATTTCACCATCAATGGTGGCAATGCAGGTATTAGTAACTTCCCAGTCCCGCGCAACAGCAACAAACAAAAGATCCGGCTTGCAACGCCTCAGTGATGCTATCCAAGACGTACGAAACCCTCACCCGGACCCGGCGACGGAATGTCTTATGAGCCGTAATGCCTATGAGGATAAAATCGTGTCCCTGCTACGCCAAGATCCCACTAAAGCGTACACAGAGGCGCAGATTAGGATGGCAGTGACTGGTTACAGAACGCCATTCACGCTAAAAGACCCGTTTGTAATCAACCGTGCGTATGATGATGTTAGCGATGCTTTGCAGAGTCTGGTCCAAAAGAGCGCAGTGTATAAAAAAGAAGGCGGCTTAGCCGAGGCAATGTACGGCATCAGGATGTCACTAGCAGAGAAAACCAAGCTCAGAATCAGTAGGTCTGGCGCATACCACAGGATTTGGTGCATCAGTGCGTCACTTGACAGGCGCGTGAAAGCGATACACCGGAATTGGTTGGCGTTGGTTGGTATTGGGATGGGCTCCTTCACAGCAGTCATGTTAGCCGTGCGGTCGCTGCTACCCTAATTACGCGCACGATCCCCAAGGGCGTTTATGACGGAAGGAAAGGCAGTCCGGCAACGTTCGCAAACACGAAATCCGGGAGAAAGTGCAGACATTGATTCCCAAACCATCCGACGCTGGTGTCTGACGTCAGGGGCGGCGTGTCCAAGAACGGATTACTGGATCTCTACTGGCGAGAGGTTTCGGCGCCTTGGTTACGCGCGTGAAACCGGCGTCCCGCCGTGCAAAAAACGCTGGCGCGTCCGCGCGTCTCATGCCGTCGTTGGCGGATTGATCAGTTCCTGCGCCTCGAGGGCGCTTTCAATTAGGCAATCTGCCTGACTGATCAGCTCGAGTTGTCGCGATAGCGCCTCGTTTAGCGCGTACAGCTTTTGCACGTCTTCATTGGTGAAGTTCCGTCTTAGGTACGCCCACTTGTTGCGCTTGAGGTATTGGTCAAACACGACGTAGCCGGATATTACGTGTTCCAGGCACGAGCGGTCAAATCCATCCAAGACGTAGCGCCGCGAGTCGTAGCCACTCAACGTGATGGTTCCGTCCGGGGCGTTTATCTTGTATTTTTCCAGCCTTATCCCGTCGCCAGAAAGGGTTTTGCTCTCGCGCGTAGGGTCGACGAGCACGTCCTTCTCGCATTCGGCCATTTGCCTGCCGAGTGACACCAGTTTGGCAAACGTGGTTCCTCCGAACATCGGAATTTTTGGCCAGCGGCCGGTCGAGTACAGGGCGCCCTCAAACCTCTCCAGATAGAACCCCGAGGACAGTACGGCGTAGACGTAAAACAACACGTCCGCGCCCAAAGATTTGCTCCCAACGCCCGACGCCCTCAGTGCGTCCTTCAGAAGCGGATTTATGTTGTTATGATTGGATTCACTCCAACCGCGTTTGCCTCTGGATGTCTTGTATTCCGGAAACGTCGGGCAGAACACGTGGCCGTTCCCGCGCTTGCACAAGTCGTTGTCTGGTATGTGCCAGCAAAACGAAGAAATGCGCTGCATACTGGCGCCCAAGTCAACGGGGGACGGCGCCACCGATATTCCGGGATTATCGTTTTTTGAGAAAGCCGCCAGCACTTCTGGCCTGCGCCTGGTCCCGCCTCCACCGCTCCGTGCTGCCTTTTGCAGGGTGTCGTCGTGCAAAAACGCGAACGCGTTTACGAATGGTCTAAACGAGTACTTCTTGATGTGTTTCTGTGGATCGGCAGATCCCTTCTGCATTGAAATTCGGATCTCTCCGGACAAGCTGGACTCGGGTGGCAGTTTTTTTTGATCCTTGAACCATCTTTCAGTCAGATCGGCATGCGTTTTGTTCATGTCTGCCATATCGCGAACCCGTCTGGACAGCTGTCCTTTGTCCAAGTGCGTTAGCGCGGCCGTCATGCCCAGTTTTACTCCGGATGTGTGCCGCTGAAAAATACGGTTTGCGGGATCGGTATCCGTCAGGTTCCAGAACGCGTCGTATTGGCGTCCGTCGTGTGGGGCGGTGGGCTTGAACGCGCAGATGTCATTGACCGAGTCCTTTGGCGGTTCCACGCGCGAAAAGATCCCCTCGAGATCTTGGCTTCGAACAGCCCGCTCCAGCAGGGATTCTAGGCGCGCCGTCTTTTCATCCGTGTCCAAGTCGGCGACCGATGCGTACCTGATCGCGGCTTTGCCCTTACCGTCCGTCCTTGAGCAAAACAGCATGCACCGTCCCTGCTGAGTGTCAAAGATGTTCGACGTGGCAACACCGGTCCTCGCGTCCTTATCAAATTCCACGACCCACACGCGCGAAAAGTTGTGGAATATCCATTTTCGCACAAACTCGTACGACTTGTGTTGCAAAAACGTGGACGGCAGGATGAAAGCCACAATTCCGTACTTGTCGCTTTCCACCTTGTGGCACGCCCAACGCAGGAACTTGACGAAATCGTTCTGTATTTGTTTTTGGATGTTTTGCCTGCTGGCGCGTTTTCCCGCTGGGGGTCGAAAATCTTCCATCAAATGCGATATGGTACTTTGGCTGCTACCGAGGCGGCTGTCGGCATCCGACGAAGGCGGGTTCCCTATTACCAGCGTGATCGGCGGGTTTGCGGCTTCTGGTGCCTCTTGAATCTGGACGTCGAAGTACGGCTGTTGCCTCGATGGGGTCGTCGGTACTGCTACTGCAGCGTATTGCAAAGGAGCGATCTTATGCGTGACGCCAGCGGGTATTGTTCCTTCAGTTGGTATAACCTGTACTGGGACAGGGCGTATGGAGCGGCCATAATCTCATTCCCCGCAAGAGGGGGAAATCTACGGGCCTCTACATTGCGCGCCTCGGCTTCCTTTAGAATCTCCTCCAGAAATGTTCCCGTCCCGCAGCACGGCTCAATGATCTTGTTGTCGTCCATGAATACAGATCTGCCGAAGACGGAGCGCGACACGTGCTCCGCGAACCCTATCATGAATCGTGCGAGATTTGACGGTGTGGCGTACGCGCCGAAGTCGGTTCTGTCCCGGGGGTCAAACTGCACCAAAAACGTCTCATAGAGTTTGTGGTAGTTAGGTCTCTCCTGCTGGCTCTTTGAGAGCCTTACGTACGACAGGTAGAGCATGCATTCGTAGTACGGGGAGTTTATAGCGCCCAGCGAGTGGCTGTCCTTGCCTAGTATGTCGGCCAGCGCCCTGAACGGTTTGAGCCGGTTTTCGCTGTCGGTGGTGATTTCGCTGGTCCAAAACTCGACAAGCTGCTTCCTCAAGTCTGCCGGTTTTTCGAGCCTGTACAGGTGCCTGTGCGCGTAAAACGCTCCGAACACCAGAATTTGCGATACGGCCTTGGAAAACCTTTCGTTCGACGACAGAGACGCGTCATACTCTACCTGCAGTGTTTCCTTGATTGATCTCAGCGCGGTAATAGCGCGGGTTTCTGCTGCGTCAATTCCCTCGTCTGGGCGCAGCCTGACCAGCGACTTTATGTCCTCAGTCAGGTTCTTTGCCCTAACTGCGAGATCTGCGACCAGGCCCGAATCGGTGACGCACTTAGGTGCGGGCTCCCGGAAAAAGTCGGAAAAAAAGGGACGGACGGCGTGCGCGGGCGTGGCCGGCCTCCACTCGGATCTGGCGTCCAGCGGCTTCTCTGCCAGCGCAATATGCTTGGGCTCGCCCAGATGCGGGCCGAACAGGAAAAAGTCCACGCCGTCTGTGAACATCAGCTTGTGCCCCAGCGAGAGATACCTGCACGTCTGTTCCCGGTGACGCTTCCAGTCAATGATCCTTTCCGGATCGAAGCCCTTGGCTTCCGCGTACCCATACACGCCCATAGATCGGCGGTGGTGGAACAGCCAGTCTGGGTGGCCCCTTTGCCGCTGCGAAGGCGGCTCCGAAATGACTTCGGCCTCTGGTGCGTAGACCTCCGCAATCTTCTGAAGAAATTCGTGTATCGTCGGCCTGTATGAGAGTTCGGACGTCGCTTGTCCCCTGAGCTCCAACAAGTGGATGCCTCTCATTTTTTCCAGATGATCTTCGATCAGGGCCCGCAGGGCGCTGTCGTTCACGCGGTCCTCACGCGCGGTGTGGGGCGCCGGCATGCTTAAGGCTTTTGATGATCGAGCGACCTAGCGATTCGGCCAGGACCGGTGGCACTGCGTTGCCGATTTGCCGCGCAACCTCGATCTTGCTTCCCTGAAAAACGAAGCTGTCTGGGAAGGTCTGCAGTCGGGCCCCCTCGCGCAGCGACAGGGAGCGGTTCTCCTCCGGATGACCGAATCGTCCTCTGGTCAGACTGTCGAACCTGGCCGTGATGACCCCCGACGGCTTTTTCCACGACAAGCGCCCGTAGACGTACCTGTGGCCAGCCCTCTCCGTACTGATCTTGTGGCAGTTTAGCCTCATGCCAAACGGGATGTTGTCTCTCCCGCCGTCCTGCGGAACGTGCATGAACCTCCTCCTGTTCCGCTCGGACAGGACGTCGCTTCTGTGGTTTGGAATCAGGGCGTGTTCCGATCCGTCGCTAGGCGGGCTGGGCAGATCGGCTATCGCATCGCGCACGGTCCTGTACTCTCCAGAACCGTATTGGGGTTCGGGAAAGTGAAAGTGTGGTTTGCCGCCCTCGATCTTCTCTGCCACGATAAAGAACCGCCTCCTAATCTGCGGGGCGCCGAAATCGGCCGCGTTGAGTTCTCTGGTGTGGAAGAAGTACCCGCGCCTACCGCATTCGTCCCGCACGTACTGCATCAGTGATTTTCCGCGGTCGCCCCTCATTCCTAGAACGTTTTCCATCAGCACAAAGGTCGGATTGACGGTGAACGCCATGTCGAAGAACACCCGCACCAGATCGTTTCTCGGATCCGCGTCGTCGCCCCTTCGCTGCACGGAAAACCCTTGGCACGGGGGCCCGCCGGCAACTAGCGCCACGCTGCCAAGATCTATGCCGCGGCTCCGCAGAACGCGCCTCAGGTCAATGTCGTACGCATCCCTCGGGGCGCATGCGGCGTCCACGTTGCTCGCGTATGACGCGATCGCACGATCATCGTTGTCGAACGCGTAGCAGATATTGAATCCAGATCTCATGAGGCCGTAAGACATGCCACCGGCTCCGCAGAACGCGTCAACTGCCAAGGGTTTTTTGCCCATGCCTGCCCTTGACGGGGACGTTTTTTAAGGCGTTCTCCGGGAGCTCAAGCGCTTCGTACCGTCTGCCGCCTGAGAAACGGCCGGGGCCGGGGCGCTCTGGCCCCATCTCCGGGAGCTCAGCCATTTCGATGATCAGGTGAGCCGCAACCGCTGCAGCGAACAGTGGCGGGACTGCGTTCCCTACGAGCTCAAACTTCTTGCAAAACGAGCCGTTCAGGGAGAATGCCACGGGAAAGCCTTGGAGTGTCAGCGCTTCTCTGGCCGACAGACCCCTGTTCTGGTCTGGGTGCACGTACCGGCCGCTCGCGGGGTTTCTCGCCGATCCGGTGATTGTGACGGATGGGCGATCCCATCTCATCCTCCCGTACACGTCAGAAAACCCACGCACCCTGTCAAGGCATTCTGGGCCCAGGCCAGGCCTCCGACTCCCGCCGTCTTTGGGCACGGCGCGAATCGTGTCCAGTGTCGTCTTCCTGTGATTGGCCGTCACGTGGAACGGATCGTCGGGGTTTTTGGCCCCGGCTCTTATCTTGGGCAGGTGGGATATGGCGCGCCGGACGGTTACTAAGTTCTCGCCGGCCATAATCGGGCGCGGCGTCGCGATGGGATTGCGCGACGCCAAGACAATGGCCCTCTTTCTGGTTTGGGGCAATCCGAACTCGGCCATGTTTACCACGCCCGATGCAACTCGATACCCCTTGGACTCCATCTTTCCTCTGAAAAATTTGAAATGTTTGCGGTATTTTGAAGACAGTAACTCTGGAACGTTCTCCATGAATACGTAATCCGGCTCCAGCTCGGCAGAGATTAGCGAAAACGACTTAACCAGCCGATTGCGTCTGTCTTCCACCGCATCCAAGTGGACTTTCGTATGGGCCGAGAAGCCTTGGCACGGCGGGCACCCGATCAGGATCGACGCAGGGCCGTCGGCGATCCTGCGTTTAAGATCGTTCATTTTTTTCCGGTCTTTTAAAACCGTTCTAACGTCGTCGCAAGTGGGCTCGAATCCAAGCTGGGCGTACGTCGAGCACGCGTCACGATCCACGTCCCATGCGGAGACAACCTCAAAAACAGGCAGTGCCCTGTTGACCGCCAAGAATCCGGCCGAGGCCCCGCCGCAACCGCAAAACATGTCGACAATCTTGATCGGTGCGGATGGAGGATTCGAAAACGGCTCGGCGCCAGGGTCGCACGCCAACAGTCCGGTATATGCCGCGTCGAGCCTCTGGTAGAGGTTATCACGGTACGGGCCGCCAACAATCTGTCTTATTACATCTCTCGCTGCAGAGCGTTTCCCGCGGCCCATCGCGTATCGGACGTATTAGGATCGTGGTAATAAAAAGATTGTAACGTTTAGCCATACCAAAAGTTAGG
>JAGWAX010000158.1:0-1221 GCA_021296175.1 Nitrosopumilaceae archaeon
CCATCGGGATTATCTCTATGGGGTTCCTGCTTCTCTCCGCCACCGGGGTGCGGTGCGTGACCTCCTCCACCCTGCTGATTATGTTTCCGGACTCTTGCATATCCTCGATGATCTTGGCCCTGGCCTGCTTTGGCCTGAGGCCCGCGTAGGGGCCCGCGGCGCCGGTCATGCGGCCGTCGAGGCCGATGGCGGCCACCTCCTCGAGTTTCAGCTCCCTGAACAGCGCCACGTCGTTCTGGTCGCCATAACTGCACACCATCACGGCGCCGGACCCGAACTCGGCCCTTGCCGAGTGGTGCTCCAGTATGGGCACCCTCTGGTTTGTAACGGGCACTGTAACGGTCCGGCCCGCGCATCCCGAATACCTCTCGTCGTCGGCGTTGACTATCACGGCCCTGCAGGCGCACAGCAGCTCGGGCCTGGTGCTCGCGACTACAATGTGGTCTTCGCCGCTTTTCTGCGGGGCCTCGAGTTTAAACCTCATGTATACGAGCTTTGCGGGCATCTCTACATACGCGATCTCTGCGTCCGCTATGGTGGTGCCGGACACCCAGTCGTAGTTGTTGGGCCTGTTTGCCAGGTAGACGTCCCCGTTGCGCCACATCCTGATGAACGTGGCCTGCGTGAGCGCCCTGTACTGGGGCGTGTCGGTGCGGTACCTGTTGGACGTGTCGCCGCTGAGCCCGAGCCCGTCCATTATCTGGACCATCTCGGACTCTAGCTCGTCAAGCGAGTCGCTGCACAGCTTCAGGAACTCGGTGCGGTCAGTCTCCCGCATCCTGATGTTGTGCTTTTTTTCCGTGTATATCTCGACTGGCAGCCCGTTCCTGTCTATCCCTATGGGAAAGTAGACGTTTTTTCCGGACATGCGGGCGGTGCGGGCTATCATGTCTATCTGCGAGTAGTGGGCCGCGGCCCCGATGTGCCAGGGCCTGCCCGACGGGTACGGGGGCGGCGTGTCGATCGTATAGTTGCGGCCCTTCTCCTGCATGGTGAACCTGTAGGTGTCCTCGTCCTGCCACTTTCTTCGTATCTCCGACTCGAGCCCCGGGTTCCAGGCCTTTTCTGTTATTGCGGGGGCCCTCCTGCCGCCACTGCCCCCGTCACCGTCATTGCTGCTGCTGCTCATTGCGCAATATCCCTGATCTTTGTTATGATGTGGGAGCCCTTGTTGTACCCCTCGTATATGTAGACGCCGACTGCCTCCACGTTTGGCGGCAT
>JAGWAX010000158.1:1340-2267 GCA_021296175.1 Nitrosopumilaceae archaeon
TCGTCCCGCCCCGCCACGTACCTCTCGTTTATGAAGAACTTGTGGTCAAACATGGACACCACCTCCTTTATGATCTCCTTTGCCACTCCAAAGTCGACTAGCAGGTTGTCCTTCATCTGCCCGACTAGCTCGACCATTACAGACGACGTGTGGCCGTGCAGTATGGAGCATTTTTCGACGAGGGGCAGTATGTGGGCATAGTCAAACGAGAACGAGGGATCCTCCAGAAAGATGGAGCCCGTCTGGGGCGCCTTGTCGTCATAGCATATGACGTCGCCGATCTCGCTTATGCGGGCCACGTTCCTGGCCCCCCCTATTGCCATGATCCGCGTGCCGGACGACGCGATCGAGGGGTGGGATCTCACCATTTCATACTTGGCAAGATCGTCCTCGCTGTCTATCACCTCTATGAGGCCCCTGTCGGTCTTAAAGTCGATCCGTACCGTCCGGCCCTTGCCATCGTCTAGGTCCACGGCGTGCCCGTACTCGTACGCAATGCCGAGAAAGTCCAGCATCTGGGATATGGCAAGCTCCGTCCTGCTCTTCATCATGTTCCCCTTTCCATCCACGTATACGAAGTCCGAGTCGAGTATCCGGGACTGGTCGGAGGGAGGCGGCCGCGCGGGGCGCGTTGATGATGGTGGTGGTGGCGACGGTGATGCGGCAGGCGGCGATGTCGAATCCATAATACCGTGCCCCGCATGAGATCGTTATAAATTCTATAAACGGGCGGCACTCAAAGCTGCAACGGCCATTCACACACTCTTACGTATCACACACGAATTCTGACACTGGTAAGCGGATCTAGGCAACCTAGTTTGGAGGAACCTCATAGGGCCAACCGCCACCAAAAAGAAAGTCGTAAAACGTGGATACCGCAGGGCGGTAACAACCAGGCTCTGCGAGATATGGGGGACGGAGCTGCAC
>JAGWAX010000159.1:0-414 GCA_021296175.1 Nitrosopumilaceae archaeon
TTCTCCGCCCTGCCTTGAGGGGGGAAGCGCGCAGGCACTTGGCTCTCGTGTCCCGTTTGGGCCCGCAAATATTCCGCGACGCGCGTCCAGTTCGCGTCTTACGAAGGGTATTCCTGCCTCCGGTGGGACTGCATCCTCAGCGTCTGCCCATCAGACGCCGCTCCTCCTTGTGTGCATTGCGGGGCGCGGGGACGAATCGCAGCCGCGGCACCTCATGCTCGGGGGGTCGCCGTAGAACTTGGTGGCGTCGGCGCCGCATATCGGGCAGTGCGCCATTATGGAGACGCCCCCCTCATTCGGGCAGCGCGCGGCGGTTGCGGAGGGCTCATGGACATGGCACCCCCGTTTCCAAACAAGGCGCCTCCATTTTCTGCCGCCGGTCACGGTGCCCAAACGCCTCCGCGTGCATGGGGG
>JAGWAX010000159.1:563-1063 GCA_021296175.1 Nitrosopumilaceae archaeon
ATATTTGCGGCATTCGTTGTTTGAGCACTGCGCCATCAGTTTCGGGACCATCATGAGGCCAGTCGCGGGGTTTCGCTCTAGCTTGCGCACGCACTCGACGTGGGCGTACGTCTTGTCCGGACTCAATCCACGTCCCCCCATCCAGGATCATCGTCGCCTGACGCGCGCTCTACAAATACAAACGACTGCCTGCCGTGCATCTCATGTACGTGCCCGTAGACCTCGCGCAGATCGCCCGTAAGTATCTGTTCGCACGCGCCGCACGTATAGTCGTCCGTCCGGTCCAGTACGATTTTGACGCCGGGGCGCGTCATGCCGCGCAGCATGCCATGCAACACGCCGCGCACCGCGTCGCGCATCACATGCCACGCGGCAACTGGAGCTGGGCAGCGCGCAGTGGAAAGGTCGCGCGCATTGCAGACGTACGCGGCCGCGGCGCGGGAGCCGGTCACTGGATTCCCCTCCGCCCGGAGGCCGCCTGTACCACTTTATCCGTGAAA
>JAGWAX010000159.1:1398-3552 GCA_021296175.1 Nitrosopumilaceae archaeon
CGCATGGAGGAGATCACCGTCGAGATCAGGCGCTGCAGGAACTGCGGCACCATACAGTGGCCGCGCCTTGACGCCAAAACCAAAACGCTGCTGTGGCCCAACGTCTGCAAGAACCAAAAGTGCAAGTCACCGTACTGGAACAAGGAGAGGGTGAGGGACCCGGCGATTTGGGACCCGGAGAGGAAGAAGAAACAGATGCAGGGGTAGTGCGCGACGGCCTGCCTGAAATTTTGCCTGTACGCAGTACCAGTAAAAGATGAGCGAAGTAATCTAAATCCCGGTCGTCCGGGCTGCCCGACTCTTCCGGAATAAAGCGTCACATTTGTCCCGTCAGTATTTCAGGCCGGCGACCCTTCGGCCCACTGCATTCGCGTCATAGTCGTCGGGGATGCCGGCCTCTGCCAGTATCTGCGGGGGGAGGCGGCCGTGTTTTGCGAGCCATCGTAGGGTGCTCGTGTGGACTGTGAACTTGGTGTTCTGTGAGTAGTCGAGGTCTGTGGTGTGTCCGAGTATGGACGGCGCCCTGGGTTCGCCGATCACAATTTTATTCTCGAACCTGTAGCGCGGACGGTAACCCATGATAATCATATCCACGTCAAGCATCTCCTCCGTCATGGTCGGCACAAGCCACCCCATCTTGTAGCGGTCGGGCGTGGTGAAGGCGTTTCCCCTCACATACGGATACCCGTGGAAGAACCGCACGTACTCGGCGGGGATGCGGTATGCACCCGTCTTCTCGTCGGGTTCAGAGTCGCGGGCCTTGGTGTATTCACTCGTATCATCCAGCCACGCCTTGTTGAAAGTGTAAAAGTAATTGCCGTCGAGCCACGCGTCGTGCCACACCAGGTGGTCCGGCACGCGCTCCGGTACGCGCATGGACCTGTTTACGACGGCGTCGCGCGCATGTTTCTCCATGTCCCTCCATGACTCGACATCCTTTACGAGCTCGGGGTCTACCTCCTGTATCTTGCCTTTTTTCACGAGCTTTGTTTCCTTCTCCAGGCTCTTCTCCGCCCTCTTCAGCTCCTTCTCGGCCCACTTGGCGCGCTCCTTGCGTATTTCATCGCGCTGCTTGTCGTCGAATATGACGCGCGACCCCCCCTCCGTTGAGAAGTTGTTGGTGTAATCAGGAACCGGTGCGAATTCATGACCCTGCGGCCACGTATTGCATCTTCTGACGTTTTTCTCCGCCCTGCCTTGAGGGGGGACTCTCGTGTCCCGTTTGGGCCCGCAAATATTCCGCGGCGCGCGTCCAGTTGGCGTCTTACGAAGGGTGTTCCTGCCTCCGGAGGGACTGCAATGGCGTGGTCGGAGGAAGGCAGTCCTCTTCTTCCGATGACAATGGCGGCATTCACGTCCGCCTGCTGAATGTAATTGCATGCCGTGCACTTGAACATGTCCCGCGTGACCCTCGACTTTTTGTCCGCGTGTCCGCACCTTGAGCAGGTCTGGGAGGTGTAACGAGGGTCGACGTATAGGAGCTGGACGCCCTCGACCTCTGCGCGGTTCCTTATCCTTTGCTCGATTATATGGTGGCGCACAAAGCGCATCTCGCGGTTCATGCTTCGCTTGTGCGCGCCACCCTTTGAGGTCATCCTGGAGAGTCTCAATTTCTCGAATACGACGGAGCCGGGGCGGCCGTCACATACTATGTGCTTGGCCGCGATGCACTCGGCGTACGTCCTTTTATTCAATACCTTGCGCATCTTCTGATTGAGCCTTTGGAGGTGGCGCCTGTACCGGTTTGACCTCTTGTTCATCTTGGATGCCCTTGAGCGCATCTTTTGGTTCCATGCGCGGTTTTCACGGAAAGCCGAGACCGTATCGTACGAGTCCGCGGCAAGCGGGCGGCCGTCAGGCGATACGGTGGCCACGACCGTGGGCTCCGCGGAGCCGCGGTCGATTCCCTTGCAGGTCATGCCAGCGGCGCGCGGGGCCGGGACCTCGACGCGGCAGGACACGTACAGCATGTAACCGCCCCTGCGATTTGGGACGAACTCGTACGATCTCGGTTCGTTCTCCAGGACTTGGTCTGGCATGCAGGCCCGTATGGTGCCGAATACGGGCAGCTTCAGCGTGTAGTTGTCTATGACCCTGGGCGGCAGCGAGCATTTGAGGGCGTACTTGGAGGCGCGCCGCTTTGTGCGGTATCTG
>JAGWAX010000062.1 GCA_021296175.1 Nitrosopumilaceae archaeon
TCAGCAGCTTGCCCATGGCATGCGGGGCAGGGGCGGCCTTTGGGCCGCGCGCCAGCCTTGCCCGTGGTACATTTGTAGGATCAGACATGTATACTGCTGTATCGTCATTTAGCCGGTTAATAACATTTGTGAACGAGGGGGCGCTGCCTAGACCACGCACCGCAAAAGGTATGAATTCAGCACCCTGCCCCAAAACCCGTCAAGACGGACACAAATTTGGGGCGAAAAACTCAGGTTGGGCAGCACTGAACTAGTGGGTGTCCGACGGTCACAAAGCCCCGCCCGACGGTCCATCAGCATGAACATATGCAGAGGTCAGACCGCCGCTACGGTGTCCGCTTTCGCGCCTCGCGCATGCCTCGCGCATGCCTCGCGCAATCCAAAGCGCCAAGCGGCACGGGATTCACGTGTCAGATGCAGGCGCTGAATGGAGCTGGCCGGTCATCGTCCGGTCATCCAGCCCATATATCGTGAATCACCCAGTTTGCGCCGCGCGCCCGCCAAGCCATTCTGCACACGCCCCGCTTATGCCGTCGGCCGACTCGCTTAGCAGGCGGCGCCCGGCCTCCGCCGTCGCGCCGGCCGGATCCCCCCAGACGCCGTTGCCGGTCGCCTCCGGGAAAGACCGCTTTGCAAGCTCAGAGATCTCCCGGACCCGCTCCGGCGGCATGCCGTCCGTTACCAGTCCCTTTTGCGCCAGATCCATCCTCACCGAACCGGCAGATATTGCCAGCATCATGGAGGTCTCCGCAAACCCGGCGTGGCCCAGCTCCTGCTGCAGCCGCTGCATGTAGCGCCAGTAGTGGAACACCCGAACTGCAGGCCCGCCGCTTCCAGTCGATCCCTCCATCAGGCGCTCAAGCCTGCCAAGCGCCTCCATGTTCCCGTGGTGCCCGTTTATTATGATTATATTATAGATTCCGCCCTTGTACAGCGACCTGCATAGGTCCGACATAGTCTGGGACAGCGAGTCCGGGCTTGTGCTGGCATTGAAGAGCGGCGCATGCTCGTACGACACACCGTACGCCACGACCGGCATCAGCAGGTAGCCGTTACGTTCGGCCACCATGCGGGACACCTCCAACGCGATGACAGAGTCAGTCGAGACCGGCAGGTGGGGCCCGTGCTGTTCAAGCGAACCGACGGGTATTACTGCCGTTGCTGCCGCGGCCACCGAGGGCTTATCCGTCCCTGCCGTTGCTGCTGCCGCCTCCACGTCACGGACGCCGCCGCCGCCGAACACGGATGCCCGGATATCGGGATCGGTCATTCCCCAGGCTTCACGGCGCGCGCCCACCGGCGTCACCTCCGCACGTGCACCTTGCGCCACCTGACCTCGAGCCTGCCTGCAAGGTGCATCTTCAGGGCCTTGAAAAGCAGCGCCGCCTCCAGCCGCTGCCCCCTCTGCTTTATCTCCGCAAGCGTGTAGCCGGGATCCGCCTCAAAGGAGTCCTGGAATATTATGGGCCCTTGGTCCAAGTCCTCGGAGACGTAGTGGGCCGTCACCCCCACTATCTTGGTGCCGCGCTCGTGGGCCTGCTCGTACGCCGACGCGCCGGGGAATGCCGGGAGCAGTGACGGGTGTATGTTGATGATGCGGTTGGGATACCTCCACACAAAGTTCGGGGTCAGTATGCGCATGTACCGCGCCAGCGCAATCACGTCGATGTCGTACTTTTTGCATGCGCGCAAGATGCGCTCCTCGGCCTTTGACTGGTTCCTCTCCTGTATCAGCACGAACGGTATGTGCGCGCGCCTCGCGATGGGGGCAAGCGTCCTCTCCGTGCCGATCACCGCAGATATGCGGCCCGCAAGGGAGCTGCGCCCCGCGATTATGGCCTCGAGGCAGAGCGGCTCCCTTGTGACCATCACGGCCACGTTCTTCTCCGAGTTCGTCTCGTGGTGCACCGAGACTTCCATGTTCTGCTCGGAGGCAAGGCGCTGTATCTCCCTGTCAAGCCGTCCCGTGTCAACCTCCCTTGCAAACGAGACCTCCATGTGCATCCCGAAGAGCCCCTTTATGACGTTCTGGTTTATCTTCTCGACGTTGCCGTCCTGCCTGAATGCAAAGTTGGTAAACGCGGCGACCACCCCCTCCTTGTCGGGGCCCACCGCCGTGATCCCCACGACGGTTCTCTTTGGCTTGCGGCTCATTATGGACGGTTACGGGAGTGGGGGTCGGGCATATTAATTCTTAAAAGCGTGGGCGGGTGGCGTCAACCGGTTATTACGAGATATAAGGTAGCAACACGGTACAACCGCATGCCCCATGCTGCAAGAAAACGGCAGTACGGCGCGTATTATACAAAGCAGAGCCCGTTCGAACTAAAGCCGTTCAAGGACTGGGTCCGGAGCGCAGGCCTTGACGACTGCACGGTCCTGGAGCCCTTTGCCGGGGCCAACGACATAGTGCGCATGCTGCAGGACTCGGGCGCATGCTCGAGGTTCGCATGCTACGACGTTTCAGGCGGGGCCGGGCAGCCTGCAAAGGACGGCATCCAAGTAAGGCGCCAAGACACGCTCGAGTCGTTTCCAGCCGGATACCGCGTGTGTATAACGAACCCGCCCTGGCTTGCCCGTAACTCCGCCCGCCGCAGGGGCCTCGAATTCAGAGCGCCCGACAGATATGACGACGTTTACAAGTATGCACTGGAACTGGCGCTTGCAAACTGCAGCTATGTCGCCTTCATAATACCTGCCACGTTCCTCCGGAGCCGCCTGTTCCGTCACAAGCTCAAGGCATTCGTACTACTGGAGCGGCGGCTCTTCACCGACACCGACAATCCCGTATGCCTGGCACTGTTTACGCCGCGCCCGCGGCGGACGGAGGTATGGGCCGACAACGAGCGCCTCGGATACCTTGACGAGCTGGAGGAGAGATACAACCTCAACGTCCGGACCGAATCGGGCAGGCGCGTGCGCTTCAACTCCCCCGGAGGGGCATTGGGCCTGAGGGGGGTGGACAATACCAAGGAGCCATCCATACATTTTTGCCGGGGCTCCGAGCTGGCGCACCGCACGGTCAAGCACAGCGACCGGAGCATAACCAGAATTGATCCGGGGGTCAGGGTGACATCAAAGACCATAGAGGAGCTGAATGAGTTTTTATACAAATTCCGCCGAGACATACACGACGTGTTTTTGGCCCCGTTCAAGGGGCTGAGAGAGGACGGGCACTACCGGCGGCGGCTGGATTACGCGACGGCGAGGGGACTAATCTCCTGCAACGTGTGACTGCGAGCTAGAATCCGACAAGTGGCGCCCGAACTTCAAAAGTGAAGGATCATCGAAGGGGCGCATTGAACCATTGTGAGGAGGAGGAGGGTGAAGGTGGTGGATCCCGAACCAGAAAGAGTTGGCTTTGGCAGAAGGCGGGGCTTTGTGCACCCCACAGGAACAGAAACAAGAGTATGCAGTAAGGCAGGAATGGTGCGGGAGATGGGATTCGAACCCACGAACTCCTGAGAGATAAGGACCTGAACCTTACGCCGTTGACCAGGCTGGGCGACTCCCGCACAGGGACGGCGCAACTTGTGAAATATGTACTTTGAGATGGGATCCCGTGCATGCGGCGCGGTGCGCGCTGGGAGGAATGATGGGAGATCGCCTGCTTGCATGGTAATAGCAACACGCGTATCCGGCACGCCCTCTGTCACGATGCTGCCTCTCTGCCGCTGCCGCTGCCGCCCGCGCGGCCCCGGGTCATCCCTTCTCCAGATCCTTGGCCTTTTGCGGCCGTTCCGGTATGATCCCGTGGGGGCGGAATATCAGCACCAGTATCATGAGTCCTCCGAGCGCCAGATAGTCCAGCCATATGATGTCAAACGGCAGCAGGCCGTCAAGCGAGTCGTTGTAGTATATGACCAGCTTCCTGATCACCACGAACAGGAACGTCCCGACTAGGACGCCCTTGTTGTTGGCCATGCCGCCGACTATAATCATGACAAACGGGAGGAACGTCCAGTTCAGCCTGTCGTACCCGAACGCCACCACGCCCTCCACATACGAGGCGTACATCACGCCGCCCACCGCGCCGAGCATTCCGGCAAGCATCATGACCTTGAACTTTACCTTGACCGGATCGCGCCCGAGCGTCTGCAGCGCGAGATCGTCGTCGCGCGTGGCCCTCAGCAGCCTGCCCACCGGGGACTTTGTAAAGCGCGCCACGAGCAGGTACGCGACCCCCGCAAAGGCCAGCAGTACAAAGCTGGCAGTCAGGAACCTGTACTCGTTGGGCACGAACGACAGCATGTCCGGTACCGAGATGCCCAGCGTCCCGCCGACCAGCGGCGTGTAGTTTATGCCGACGATCCTTATGATCTCGCCGAACGCGAGCAACGTGATGGCCAGATAGTCGCCCCGCAGCCTGATTGCCGGGTACGCGGACACCAGGCCCAGCAGGCCGCCCACGCCCACTGCCACGATCAGCGTAATGGCAAAGACGACGAACACCGTCTCCGGGTTCTCTGCAATGTACGCGTTTATCTGGTGGACAAGCATGATGTTGTCGTCCACGGGCTCGAGTCCCCCGTAGTCCAGCATCAGCCCGTACACCCCGAACGGGATGGTTCCCACGACGAACGCGCCCGCCGCCACCGCGAGCACCTTTCCAAAGTTCGGCACCCCCCCGAACCCAAACTCCAGGTTGAGGCTGAGGTTGACTACCAGGTATATGGAGAATATGGCAATCAGATCCCCGAGGAATATGAGTTCGGCGCTAAGTGCCAACGCTGTCTCCCTCCTCCTCTTCCTTACTCTTCCTCATCATAGTCTTCCTGCGCTTCTGGTATTTGGTGATCAGCTGGATGAGCCCGCCCGGCAGGACAAGCAGGGTCGCGATCATGGCGATGAACGGTATGACGGGCCTGTACGGGATTACCCAGTACCCCAGGAGGTCTATCAGGACGCTGGTGCCCACCACCTCTGATAATCCCACAAGCAGCCCGCCCAGTATGGCGCCGTATATGCTCGAGAAGCCGCCCACGATACTCCCTGCAAAGATGCTCGGCAGCATTATGGCGGCCAGGCTCGGGTCGCCCTGGAACCACATGGCCATCAGCACGCCGGCCATGCCGGCAAGGCCTCCGCTCAGAAACCACGCAAAGCAGAATATCGTCCGCGTGTTGATGCCCAGAGTCTGGGCCAGCGACTCGTTCTCTATGGCCCCCCTCATGCTCATGCCGAAGCTTGTCCTGTACAGCAGGAAGTACAGCCCGAGCGCCAGCCCGGCCAGCAGCACTATGGTCACTATAAACACGAGCGGCAGCCCCCCGTCGCCGCCGATTACAGTGTCCAGGCTCCGCAGCGTAAAGTCCCGCGAGTTGACCCGGTACGTGTTGCGGACCCCGTCCGCGATTATGTTCAGCACGCCGATCATGAACATGTCAAATGCCAGCGTCGCGATGATCAACGATATGAGCGAGGACTTTTTCTTCTGCAGTATGCGTATTATCCCATAGTACATGAACAGCGCCAGCGCCCCGGACGCCGCGAATGCCACCGGCAGCGCCACGTATACGGAAAGCCCGATCACCTTTGACATTATCAGCGCCATGTACATGCCGAGTATCGCAAACGAGGTATGCGCAAAATTCGGGACGCTCGTAATCTTGTACGTGAGCGAGAGGCCCACACACAGCACGGCAAGCACCGAGGCGTATATCAGCCCGTCAAACAGTATGATCGTCACTGCGGCGTCATCCCCAGGTATTTGGACGCCAGATCCTTGTCGTCAAGTAGCGTCGCCGGATCGCCGCTGTATACGACGTTCCCGCTTGCCAGCAGGTACACCTTGTCGCAGTTCCTGAGCGCGTGCTTTACGTTCTGCTCAACCAGCACTATGCAGTTCTCGTGCTGCGCGTTCAGGTCTTTTATCTTCCCTATTATAATGTCCGCGTTCTTCGGCGAGAGCGCCGCGGTGGGCTCGTCAAACAGCATTATCCTGGGCTTGTGCACCAAGACCATGGCCATTGCAAGGAGCTGCCGCTGTCCGCCGCTGAGCGTTACGGCAGGCCTGTCCAGGAACGGCAGGAGCTCTGGAAAGTGGTCCATGGCCTGCTCGGCGTTGCGAAGGCCTGTCACCACCGCCAGGTTCTCGCGGAGCGTGAGATCCTGAAAGACGTTCTTACGCTGCGCCATGTACGATATTCCGTATCCCAGTATGGAGTGGGTCGGGACGTGCGTGATGTCGCGCCCCAGCGCGTGGATCGAGCCGGACTTTACGTCGCACAGCCCGAAGAGTGCCTTTAGCATGGTGCTCTTCCCGGATCCGTTGGAGCCCACTATCGCGGTTATCTTTGAGAGGTCGGCACTAAAGTCCACGCCATGCAGCACCTGGTTCTTTCCGTACCCGCAGACAAGGTCCTTGATCTCTATGGCGCGGTTGCTGTTGCTGTTGCCGCCCTGCGCTGCAGGGGATGTGGCGGGCGCATCCGTCTTGCCGTGCGCGGTATCCAGAGGGGCCCCGCCATGGCGCTCGGCGCCCGGCTTCTCGCCGCTGCTGCCCAGTGCGTTCCTACTTGCCAAGGTACGACTCCTGAACTGCCTTGTTATCCAGTATGCGGTCAGGCAGGTCGTGCGCCACCACCTTGCCGTCGCCCATCACGAACACATAGTCCGCATAGTGCAGCGCGATGTCCAGCCGGTGCTCTATAATCAGAAACGTGACGCCGCTCTTTAGTATCTCCGTTATCCTGGCAAATATCTTGTGCGCCAGGGTCGGGTTTACGCCCGCTATCGGCTCGTCAAGCATGATGATGTCGGTATCTGCCATCAGCGTCTTTCCAAGCTCAAGCAGCTTTATCTGCCCCCCGGATATCTCAAAGGAGAGCTTGTCCTTCAGCGGCAGCAGTTCCAGCGATTCCAGTATGCCCAGCGCCTTTTTTGTCTGGCTTGCCTCGTACTTTTTCCACTGCGACGGGACGAACGCCTTTCGGAACCTCTCTCCGGGCTCGGGATGCGCCATCAGCATGTTCTCCACCAGAGAGAGCCCTGCAAAGTGCTTGGGTATCTGAAACGTCCTCATGATGCCGTGCTCAAATATCCTGTGGGGCGGATGGCCAGTAATGTCCTTGCCGCGCAGCGTGACGCGTCCGCCGTTTGGGCGCCAGAGCCCCGATACCGTGTTGATCAGCGTGGACTTGCCGGAGCCGTTGGCCCCGATCAACAGGTTGATCTTGTTGGGGTGGAGATCAAGGGTGGCCCCGTCTAGAGCGCGGAGCCCTCCAAAGGACTTTTGCAGGTTATTGACTGTTAAGAGACTCAATCACTCAAATCGATCGATGCATCAGCTGTCGTCATCCCCGTCTAATAGTAATCGTCTCTATAATCTCGCCGGTGGCGGCATTGTACCTGGCGGTGGGAACCCACTCGCCCTCAATGACGGACCAGAGCTCATAGT
>JAGWAX010000160.1:0-372 GCA_021296175.1 Nitrosopumilaceae archaeon
GGCGGCGGCCTGCCTCTTCTGTGGTTTCTTGCTGTCTGCGGCCGCCGCCCCTTGGGGCGCGGCCAGTTTAGCATTGTCTGCTGCTGTCATTACCCGCACCCCGCCATATGTATAAAAGGAATTTTTTTCGGGATTTTTTTCTACTTGTTGTCTGACTGGCTGGACACTACACGCACGTCAGTCGCCAGGCGACTGCCTGCAATCCAGCAAAAGGTGTCGCATCGCGGGCACGAAAAACGCTTGGTCTGTTAACAGTCCAAAGCAACGGAATTTACAACAAAACCTCGCTCAGTATGCCTCAGCACCGCACGAACTCGTACAAACTGTCACTGTGCTGCCGCCCCGCCTCCCTGGTGAGGAAGACCGCCGTCT
>JAGWAX010000160.1:567-1757 GCA_021296175.1 Nitrosopumilaceae archaeon
GTGCAGTGCGTGACCTCCTCGCCAAGCTGCACCCTCGTTATGCGGTCCTTGCGCTTGCTCCATACGTTGACCGTGGCGTGCTCGGCTGCGCCCTGCTCCGGCGTGCCGTACACGAACCACTCGTCGGCATCACACCGCCACTCCGCAGCCTCGGATTCGCTGGGCTTTGTCCATCTACATAGGCTATCGTCGTACCCCATGCTGTCGGAGCTCATCAGCCCCCGCCCCCGCCATCATTACTACTGCCACTGCCACCACCACCACCACCACTGCCCCCTAGCGCCGCCTGCCCCTCCGGCCTCAGTTCGGACCGCACGGTCAGTCCCATCCACACGCGCATGGACTTGCCCTCTTTGCGCGTCGACTTGGGCTTCTTGCCGCCCAACATCTCTGAGACGCGCGAGAAAAACTCGTTTCTGGGCAGGGGCGTCATGCCGTGCTCGCCGCACGCCGCCCCGTACTCCATGTACAGCTTATTCACCTCAATCTGGTGTTTTTCGCCGAGCACCAAGTATTCCTCCTTGAACAGGTAGAACGAGTCGGACCGGCGCATCCACAGGTTTTGCGTCTGCTCCACGGTGTCCTCGTATTCGGGCTGCCTGCCGTCCAAGAGAAACCCGCGCATGATCGGCACCACCTTGTTGAACACACCGGCCCGCTCGGACGCATTGTATGGCAGTTCCGCTATCTCGCGGTCGGCGCGCGTGAACTTGTTGAGCCATGGGACCAGCTGTATCTTGCGGGCAAAGCCGTCCGACGAGTCCAGTACGGGCGGCAATTCATTGAACGTGAAGATCATGGTGCAGAACGGCTGGAACACAAAGGCCTTGCGGAACTTTGGCTCGCACGTAATGGAATCGCCCCCGAGCACGGCCTTTATGAGCCCCGTCTTCACCAGGGGCTGCGTGCCGCCATCTGAAGATATGTTGGCGGCCTTTCCATATAACACGTCGCCGACAAACCTAGAATCCTCAAAGGCCTGCATCTCGACGGACGCCGTGTTCTGCTCCCCCAGCAAATGGCGCAGCACGGCAAGGCACGTGGACTTGCCGTTTGAGCCCTTGCCGTAGTGTACGTAGCCCTTTTGCATTATGTTTCTGCGCAGGAGGGACAGGGCGAACATCTCCAGTATGATGGTCTTGTATTTCACGCCGTCCCCGCCGAACCACCCGTCCATGGCCCTGTCAAAC
>JAGWAX010000160.1:1867-2921 GCA_021296175.1 Nitrosopumilaceae archaeon
AACGCGTCCTCGCCGGACCCGTCAGGTATGATGGCCGTGCGGATTCGTACGAGTTCCTCTATCTCGCGTATCTGCGAGTGCGTTATGCCGTTGTCGCGCCACCGCAGTTCGCAGGACTTGCGCAGCTTGTGCTCGCCACCGCGTATCCATATGCCCCCCGCATAGTAGTAGATCTCGCCGGACGGGTGCCCGATATATTTAGTCTCGTGCATTATGGTGTCGGCGCACGTGTGCATGTCAAGGAGGTTGCGGCGGCCGCGGCCGCCCCCGCCGCTTGTTCCCGCACCACCGCCGCCCCCGCCGCCCAGCGGCGCGCCGCGTCCGGCCGCCGCCTGCTGCTGCTGCAGCTGCGGTTGCTGCTGCTGCTGCTGCTGTCTTTCAAACTCCGGCCTCTTCTGCTGGTAAAAGTGCTCGGCGGACTTTAGGTTGTACTCTACCTCGCGTTCCGGAAGCGGCGGCAGGCACTTGGAGTTCATGCGCCTGACCGTCTTCTGGGCGTCCTCAATGGTGCTTCCCATGATTCGCTTCTTGATGTACAGCGAGTGCTGCATGCGCCGCCGCGACCCGGGCCCGAAGCCGCCCTCCAGCAGGTCGTTGTAGTTGTATTTGGACTGGCCGCCGGCCCCCGTATCAGGACCCGCGCCCCCCGCCGCGCCAAGCCCGCCCCTCAGCGTGTCGGACATCATCTCCTCGCGGTCCTGCGGCGAGAAAAAGCCGCGCGAGCGCAGCACGCCGGCGGCGTCGGACCACCTCATCGTGATGTTCGGGGCGTTTGGCTTGTAGAGGTATTCGTACCGGCCCAGGTTGCTGTCCGTATATACGGACGGCGGCAGCAGCGTGTACCCCAGTGACTTTATGTCGATGTGCCTCCCGCGGCCGTCCGTGTACTTTGGGTCGCCCGGCGGCGGGTCCGACGGGTCCTGCTTGAATAAAATGTGGTGCCCCTGCTTTGGCGTGCGCACGACGCACAGCTTGGGCGCGTTCTGCTCGTAGTGGCTCAGCAGGTCCGGCAGTATGGTGTGGTCATCGCAGTCCATGGCCCACGTGCCGCCGC
>JAGWAX010000007.1 GCA_021296175.1 Nitrosopumilaceae archaeon
CAACGGCCGTACGCCGCCTCTGCCGCACGCCTTTGCGCCAGATCCGCGAACCGTACAAAAAGGGAGGCATGCATGCTCACAAGGTTTAAACCGATACCGCATGTGACAACAGCGGTTTGGGCGAGAGCGGCAGAGTAATTAGCGTGATCGAGGAGTTCTTCAGGGCGGGGACTACAAAGGACCTGTCAAGGCTCGGGGATATACAGCTTGACGACTCGAGGTTCTCGAGCTTCAGCGACCTGCCGCCGTACGACCTCAAGGGGTACAAGGAGACCATCGAGCTTGAAGAGCTGCGCTTTGTGAGCATATCGGACTATTCATACGAGATAAAGAGTCCAAAGATAAGCGTGTACGATAACGCGGCGGTGGTGGCAGCAGAACTGGTGCAGACCGGCATGCTGGTAGACAACAAGTCGTTCACAGGCAAGCACATGACCGTGTCGGGGCGAGCGACGTTTGTGCTGATAAGGGATAGCACCGCATGGAAGATAGTCCACATACACCTCTCAAGGACGGACTGACCAAGGGATTTGTAGATGCGGGCGCCCGCGTCGTCGCGCGCTAGCCGGACTTTGCCAGGTCAAGATACATGCCATATGCCCGGTCCGCGTCGTTTGTGCCGTGAACTATGGAGCGGACAGCGCGTATCATTGCGACCGGGTGGTCAGACTGCCATATGTTGCGCCCCATGTCCACCCCTACCGCGCCCCCGCGTATAGAGTTGTATGTGAGCTCCAGCGCGTCTCGCTCTGGTATCTTTTTTCCACCGGCAACTATAATCGGGACAGGGCACGACCCTGTGACCTTTTCAAAGTCCTCGCAATAGTACGTCTTTACAATGTGCGCGCCCTGCTCGGCCGCGATCCTGCACGCAAGCGACAGGTATCTCGCGTCTTTGCCGAGTTCCTTGCCGACTGCCGTGACGGCAAGTACCGGGATGCCGTACTCCTGCGCCTGGCCGACTAGCCGCCCCAGGTTCGCTATTGTCTGGTACTCGTACTTTGAGCCGACAAAGATGGAGAGCGCAAGGGCCGAGGCGTTGAGCCTTATGGCATCCTGTATGGATACGGTGACGTCCTCCTGGGAGAGATCCTCCCCTATGATGCTAGAGCCGCCGGATACGCGAAGTACCATCGGGGTCCGGGTGGTCGGAGGAACCGATGTGCGCTGGACTCCGCGCGTCAGCATGAGCGAGTCGCAGTACTCTAGGAGGGGGGCTATGACCCTGTCGGGCTCCTCGAGCCTCTCGGTGGGCCCTAGAAAGTACCCGTGATCCACGGCAAGCATGAGGGCGCGGTTGTCCTCAGGCCTGATTATGGACGCCATTCTGTTTGCAAGCCCCCAGTCCATTCCGCCAAGATTCGGGCCGCGCGTGGCAGAGACAGTGGTGGCTGGCTTGGCAGCCGTTGCCGCCGTTGCCGCCGTTGCCGCAGCTGCCGCCGTTGCCGCAGCACCGCTCCGGCTTTTTTGCGGCTTGGAGCCCGGAGCCTTTGCCCCTCGTTTTGGTTCGGGGGCAGAAACGGTTTTTGTCTCGGCAGGATTCGGGGCCGCCGCCTCTGCGGCCGTTGTGTCGGATCTGGAGTGGACGGCCGCCAGCCTCTCCTTGCCTGCCTTTGAGCGCGGCTTTGTCCTGAGCTTGGTGCCGCAGCACTGGCAGTGCATATTCGCAGTGTCAAAGAACACGCCGCACGTGTTGCAGCGGCGCTGCCCTGCCTCGTATCTGCCCCTGCCGTCGGTCGGCTTGGAGGCCTTTGAATCGACGCACAGCTGCTTGCACTCCAACACTGAACGCATGCCGCCCGTCTAAATATAAGCCTAGGCGGGTTGCCGCTGCAGGTCAGTCGCCTGTGATTATTATCTTCATCGCCCCGTCTCCCGCGCGCGCGTGCTCAAACGCCCTCTGCGAGTCGGACAGGCCGTAGGAATGCGTGACAAGCCGGCCGACGTCTATCTTTCCCGACTCGATCAGTCCTAGCGCCTCGGCGGTATCGCGGTCGGACGCGGCATAGCTTGTAAGAAGGGTGATCTCGCGCGAGTAGATGTCGGCCATGTCTGCCTCCATTGTAGCGCCCCTTGACGGCACGCCGAACATCATTACCGTGCCGCCCTTGCGCGTCGTGGATATCGCGTACGCGAGGGCCTGAATGCTGCTCGTGGCCACTATCGACACGTCAGCGCCAAGCCCCCCGCTCTGGCCCAGTATCGCGTCCCGTCGCGAGGCATCATCGGAGCGTATCGTCCGTACGGCGGGCGAGGGATCCTCCCCAATCACATCCGATGCAAACTGCAGGCGGTAGTCGTTCAGGTCAAGGCACGTTATGCTCGACGAGTTTCGCATCGCCGCAAGCATGACGTGCATTATCCCGGTCGGCCCCACGCCGTGCACTGCCACGCTGTCCCCCGGACGGTGGTCGATCTTGCGCCACGCCCTCACGCAGCACGCAAGCGGCTCTATCATCGCGGCCTCGGCAAACGTGATGGAGTCAGGCAGTTTTAGGACGCCCCCGTGCGAGACGTTCCATGCGGGAACCACGTACCGTTCCGAGAGGCCGCACGGCGACAGGTTGGTCTCGTAGTATCTGGGACACATGGTCTCCTGCCCGTGCGTGCACAGGTGGCACGAGTAGCACGGGACGTGGTGGTGCGTAAAGACCCTGTCGCCCCTGGAGAATCCTGCAGGGCGTGCGCCGCCATCGGGGCCGTCGGCGACCGGCTCCCCCATATCCACCACGACCCCGGCAGGCTCGTGGCCGAGCCGCATCGACGGCTGCCCGTACTGCCCGAACACCTTTTCAAGGTCAGAGCCGCATATGCCGCAGGCCTTCATCTCGACTAAGAGCTCGCCGGGCCCAGGCCTGGCATCCTCATTATCAAGCACTCTCACCTGCGACGGCCCCGCCACCGTTACGGTCCTCATTAGAATCAGATACGTGCGGCCAGCCATAAATAGAATGCCAATCGGGCCACCGCATGTAGACGCGGGCAGTCAGACCCCGAGTATCTTTTTTAGCATCGCCCTGTAGTCGACCTCTGTCTTTTCGCTTCCGGCCGCAGGCAGTGCAAACACCAAGGCAGACTTTTCTGCGCGCAGCTCCGTCAGCGCGTCTCCAATCTCCTTTGTCATGTCGTCGCTTACCAGCACCAGCCCCACATCCGAGTCGTCGGTCAGTTTGCGTATGTGTCCGAGCGCCTCGCGCGGATCCTCGGATATCATGCCCTGGACCCCGGCAAGCTGAAAGCTAGTGACAAATGACTTGCTTCCAACCGTGACCACCTTCATGCCCTGCCGACTGCCCGTTCCAATTTAACCCTATTGCGGCCGTCGAGGGGGATCGTCCCTCCCCCCTCTTGCGCACCATGCACGGGTTCTGAAACTCTGATGCCCGTAAGGCGGATCATGGTACGGATCAGGGCCGTGCGCATACCCTTGTGCCCGTTTCAGTTGGCTGCCGGCGCACGTTCAGGTCGGTTGAAATTTTATGCCCAGAATGGCAAGATACGGGGCGTCCAGAAACGAGTGGAATCGACCAGGGGCGTGTACGGCCTTCACACGGATCATGCCAGTCAGAAAGGTTGATTTACCGCCGGACGCGACCGCACTGTATGGCAGAATACGACACCACAAAGGACGTCCACCTCTTTTTGCACGGCAGGATGGACCTCAGGGAAAAGGCGACGGCCGCCCTGACATCCTCGGGATTTGGTGCGGACAAGATAGCAGTGGCAAGGCCAGATGCCGTGGGGGACGTGGACGACTATATGGCCATGCTCTGGATGCCACCCAATCCGGACCACATAAAGATACAGCGCATAACAAAGGTCGAACAGGTGGAACCGGAGGGCATGACAGGACTGTGGAAGGGCGTATCCAGCGACGTGATAGATACAATACCGCTTGGATGAGCTAGCTAAAGCCGGCCCCGAACTCGGAGCCTTGGTCAAGTATGCTTGCGTTCCGGCCGCGACTGCCGTGGCTCTCATCAGAATCCTTCATCTTCCGGTACAAGAGGGCCTCATATACGACGCTCATCGCCTTTTCGTCCCTGTTCTCGTCGGATTCTGAAATGTTGCATGCGTCAAGGCGCACCTGCCGCGCATACGGCTCAAGCTTGCCGCGGTCCTGCTCGTCGGCAGGTATCCCGTCGTGCAGCATCAGGTTTGCCAGCCTCTCCACTTCTGCGTTGATTCCGATCTCATCTGGCACCGGCACACATTCCTCCCATGTCTACTATGGGTACGCGCAAGAACCCTATTAACTGTGGCATTTGGGTTGGGCGGGGTGCTGGCCCATGACCCTACCCCCGTGATGCGGCAGCGGTGACAACCACAGCTACGGCAGCAGTAACGGCGACAACAGTACAGGCGGCCTATAGTTCCGGCACGAGCCCCCGCACAAAATCGTCAAACTCCTCGTCGGCAAACACAATCACCTCGGCCTTTCCAGAGTCCAATGCGACGCGGGCCGACTTTATGTGGTAGCATGATGGATTCCCGCCGCGCGTCACTGCAAAATAGAACGCGCGGCACGAGCAGAACCCCATGCCCGAGTCCACCCAGTGCTCGTCCCCCTTTCCCACCACGGTCGTTATGCTCCTCCCGCTCGGTTCAAACCGGTGCACCTTTACCCTGCCTGCCGACGCGGTAGAAAGGATCCTGGCGGCGGCGGGATCCGGGAGGGCGTCGGCCTTCGTACCAGTGGCTGCCGAGGCAGAATCATGCGCGCTCACAGCGGTCTAGTCGCATGCGGTGCGTATAACGCTATGTCCCACTCAAGGATAATCTGAGATGTCCCACATGCTTGCGGAGTGCTGTGGTGGTGGCGGCCGGTGAGGAGGAGGACGACGGTGGCGGTGGCGCCACAAGGCATTTGCCCACCACGGACGGGATCCTGCCCGTCGCGCGCGGCTGTCACGACACCGGCGGCGCCGGTTCTCAAACCACCGTCGCCGTAGTTACTGATTGCCGTTACCGTCAGAGTATGACGGCAAGGAATCCCTTGTCGTCTTGTTTGTGCGCAGCCACTCCAAGGTCTTTACAAAAGAGTCTGCAAGCTCGACTGTAGTCAGGACCGGGACCCCGAGCTCGAGCGCCTTGCGGCGTATCTGGTACTCGTCCTCCAGCATTCCGACGTATTTTTCCAAGGTCGAGGTGCTCGGTATGTTGAGTATAAAGTCAATCTTGCGCTCGTACAGCAGGTCCGCGATGTTCGGCTTGCGGTCCGGCTCGGATATCTTGTGGACCGTGCGGACCGGCCCCACCACCTCTGAGATGAACTCCGCGGTGTGCTCCGTTGCCATGATCTCAAACCCGAGATCCTTTAGCTTTGCGATTGCCGGAATCAGCTTTTCCTTGTTCCTGGCCCCGCCCACCGTCACCAGTGCGGCCCCGGAATCGGGCAGGTTGTAGCCCACGGAGGTGAGCGCCTTTGAGAGGGCGTCATAAAAGCTGTTTCCAAAGCAGGCAGCCTCGCCTGTCGACTGCATCTCGACTCCCAGCGCAATGTCGGCCCCGTCAAGCTGCATAAAGGAGAACTGCGGCACCTTTATCCCGTACGTGGCGGTGCGGCGCCACTTCTCCTCTGGTATGGGACTCAGGGGCCTGCCGAGAATCGCCCGGGCCGCAAGCGCGATGAGGTTGGAGCGCACAAACTTTGAGACAAACGGCATGGACCGGGAGGCCCTTATGTTCAGCTCTATTACGTACACCTGCCCGTCGCTCACCAGGAACTGCAGGTTGAACGGGCCCCTCACGCCAAAGGTCAGGGCAATCTCTTTGGTGTACTCGGTGATGGTATCTATGGTGTTGTTGCTCAGGCGCCAAGGCGGGATGCACATCATGGCGTCGCCCGAGTGCACGCCGGCGCTGTCTATATGCTCCACGATCGCCCCTATCACCACGTCCTTGCCGTCGGCCACGCCGTCCACGTCGACCTCCAGCGAGTTGAGCATGAACTTTGATATCACGACCGGGTGGTCAGGCGAGACGTCGGCCGCCTCCCTGACATATGTGCTGAGCTCGTCCCGGGACCACACCACCTTCATTGCGGCGCCGGACAGCACGTACGAGGGCCTCACTATAACCGGATAGCCGACTGAGGACGCAAAGGCGCGCGCGTCTGCCATGCTGGCAAACGCCTGCCATTCCGGCTGCCGTATGCGCAGCTTGTCAAGCTCGGCGCTGAACTTTGAGCGGTCCTCGGCCCTGTCGACGTCGGAGGCGGCAGTCCCCATGATGCGGACGCCGCGGCGCGCCGCGCCGAGCGTAAGGTTGTTTGCAGTCTGTCCCCCGACGCACGTTATGACCCCCTTTGGCTTCTCAAAGTCGGATATGTCAAGCAGCCTCTCCTGCGTAAGCTCCTCAAAGTAGAGGCGGGTGCAGATGTCATAGTCAGTAGAGACCGTCTCGGGGTTGCAGTTGACTACGACTACGTTCTTCTCGCCGTTCTCCTGCAGTCCCCACACCATGTTTACGGTCCCCCAGTCAAACTCCACGCTGCTTCCTATGCGGTAGGGCCCCGCCCCCACCACCACGATTCCGCGGTCGTCGGGGCCGGACAGGTGTACGTCGTCGTGGCTGCCCCCGTACGTCACGTACAGGTAGTTTGTCACGGCGGGCCATTCGGCCGCAAGCGTGTCTATCTGCTTTATGGACGGAGTGACGCCCATCGACTTGCGCCATTCTCGGACGGCATCCGGGGACGTCTGGCGCGCACGTGCTATCTGCGCGTCGGAGAATCCCGCCTTTTTTGCCTCCCACATGAGGCGTGCAGGTACCTTGCTGCTGGCGCTGTCACCGCTGCTGCCGTCGCCGCCGTCGGGGCCGCGCCCCCCGTTGCCGCCGGCTCCGGCTTTACCGTCATTTGAGACGAGCCTGTCGGCAACCTGCACCACGTGCCGTATCTTTGCGATGAACCACGGGTCGATCGCGGACAGCTTGTATATCCGCTCGGTGCTTATTCCCATTTTGATTGCGGCCGCCACGTTATACAGTATGCGGTCGTCATGGTGCGAGAGGCGTTCCTCTATGTCCTCGACGTCGGGGGCGCGGCCGTCGCCTCCCTCGCTGCGGCCATATACCGTATAGTCCGCGCGGTTCAGTACCAACCCGTCGTTCCCAATGTCAAGCATGCGTATCGCCTTTTGCACCGACTCCTCAAACGTGCGGCCCACTGCCATCACCTCGCCGACGGACTTCATGGTGGGGCCGAGGCGCCTGTTGGCCATCTCAAACTTTGCAAAGTCCCACCGGGGATGCTTGCAGACCACATAGTCAAGGGACGGTTCAAAGCAGGCCGTGGTGCTTTTCGTAATGCGGTTGACAAGCTCGGACAGCTTGTACCCGAGCCCTATCTTGGCAGACATGTACGCAAGCGGGTATCCGGTCGCCTTGCTTGCAAGCGCCGAGGATCTCGAGAGCCGCGGGTTTATCTCAATTGCCACGTACCTGTCAGAGTCCGGCGCCAGCGCGTACTGTATGTTGCATTCCCCCACAATCCCCACATACGCGGTGGCCCGCAGGGCGGCCGAGCGCAGCATGTGGTACTCGGCGTTGTCTATGGTCTGGGACGGCGCCACCACGATGTTGTCGCCCGTATGCGCCTTCATGGACAGGACGTTCTCCATGTTGCACACGATTACGCTATTCCCCGAATAGTCCTGCATGACCTCGTACTCGATCTGCTTCCACTCGCCCACGTACACTTCTATAAGCACCTGTCCCACCAGGCTCGCCTTTATGCCGCGCTCTACAATCTCGTGCAGCTCGATCTCGTTGTACGCGACGCCCCCGCCGCGCCCGCCAAGCGTGTACGCCACCCTGATTATCACCGGATACGAGAGCTCCTCTGCCGCGGCTTTTGCGTCTGCAAAGTTTGTCACGGTCTTGCTCCTCAGCACGGGCACCCCCGCCCCGCCCATGGCGTCCTTGAAGAGCTGCCTGTCCTCGGTGTTCTTGATGCCAGATACGGGAGTGCCGAGCACGCGCACGCCGTATTTGGCAAGCACGCCGGACTCGTCGAGCTTGACGCCGCAGTTGAGCGCAGTCTGGCCGCCGTACGCAAGCATTATCCCGTCCGGCCGTTCGGACTCTATTATGGAGGATACGTAGTCTGGCGTGACGGGCAGCAGGTACACCTTGTCTGCGAACCGCGTGTCAGTCTGGATCGTCGCAATGTTCGGGTTTATCAGCACGCTGTCCAGTCCGTCCTCGTGTATGGCCTTGAGGCACTGGCTGCCGGAGTAGTCGAAATGGCGGCCGTTTTAGCGGCTTTCGCCGGCCTCTCCGATCTTGATGGCCCCGCTTCCAAGCACGAGTATCTTCTTGAGCGTCTCATTCTTTGGCAGTTGCTGTTATCACCTCCTCTGCGTCCTGCAAGCGTGATGTTTTTTGGGTGTTGCTGCTGCCGTGGCTGTGGCTGCTGCCGCGGTGGCCGCCGCCGTTGCCGCTGCCATTACCGCCATCGCGCGAGCGCCCGCCGGCCGCCCCGCCCCGCCCCTCTATGAGGTCCCTCAGGTTCTCAAACACGAACCGGCAGTCGTAGGGACCCGGCGACGCCTCCGGGTGGAACTGCACTGCAATGCACCGGCTCGACCTGTGTTTTATGCCCTCCACCGTGTCGTCGTCGGCGTTTGAGAACCACAGGTCAAACTCAGAGTCCTGCAGTGAGTCGGGGGATATTCCGTACCCGTGGTTCTGGCTCGTCACGTACGTCTGCCCGGTCTCAAGGTTGGTGCAGGGCTTGTTCTGGCCCCTGTGTCCGTACTTTAGCTTGTACGTGCGGGCGCTCCCCGCAAGGCCCAGTATCTGCGCGCCCAGGCATATGCCCAGGGTCGGGACATCGTCTTTCATCAGGCGCGCGGCAGTCTGTACGGTCTCTCTGCAGTTCTCCGGATCGCCGGGCCCGCTGCTGATGACGACGCCTGCCGGGTCATACGACATTACATCATCGTACGGGGTGTCCCACGGCACCAGTATGGCGCCGTATCCAAGCGCGCGTACGTTGCGCAGTATCGCATACTTTGCACCCGTGTCGATCACTACGATCGGCCTCTTCTTCTCCCCGCCTCCGTCGCCGGGTTTTGGCGCCTCCACGGAGCCGGCTTTCCTGGCGACTCCGCCGCCTCCCCCGGCCGCGCGCCGCGCGTCGCACCCGTACGCGCGCGGAGACTCGGTCGACACCGCATCCATGAACTGCTCGGACGTGTACCGGGGCGACTCTGCAAGCCCGTCCCTCACCAGGTCCGCGTCAATCTCAGAATCAGACACGGCAAGGGCCGCCATCATCACGCCGCCAGTCCGGAGCCCCTTTGTAAGGGCCCTCGTGTCCAGGCCGGATATCCCCGGGATGCCCTGCCCGTGCATCCACTCGTCAAGGGTCATGTGCATGTTCCAATGGCTCGCGACAAGAGAGAGCTCGTGCACTACGAGCCCGCGGGCCTGTATGCGGCCCGACTCGAAGAACCTCGGTATGCCGTCCGCGTCGAGTGCGGACGGGTCCGGTACCCCGTAGTTTCCCACAAGCGGGTAGGTCAGCGTGAGTATCTGTCCGTTGTACGACGGGTCGGTCAGGGCCTCCGTATACCCGACCATTCCCGTATTGAACACGATCTCCCCAAATACGGTGGCAGAACCCCCAAAGCCATCTCCCTCAAGGACGGTTCCGTCATCAAGGATCAGCTTTGCGTGCTTTCCTGCGTGACTAGATTCCTTTATGGTTATTTTGAACCCTCGTGGAGTCAAGGCGGTTTAAATTTAAATTTTATGAAACCGACCGCCGGCGCTAGGGGCAGGCAGCTTGCACCTGCAGCGTGGCGGGCTGGGTTGCCACGCATACTCGATGCCTGCAGGGGGATGCCGTCTTGGGTTCGGGGGAGTCCCCACGGGCCTCGTGAGCCCCTCGCCTGGCAGGGGGACGCCGGCAGGGCGCCATCAGAGCGCCTGGTATTCGGTGCTCCACTGGTGGTATGAGCGGATCATGTCCGGCGAGACGCTCGGCTTGCGGCGCTCCATTATCTTTCTAAAGTCGGCCATCGTCAGGTCCCTCGGCTGCGGGGGCTCGTCCCCTTCCACGGGCTCCTTGTAGTCCGGCGAGTCGAATATCTCATGGACCGTCATGATCTGCGCGGCCTGGCACACGTCCTTGATGTCGCTTGCGCTGTACCCGTCAAACAGCTTTGCCAACCCCGCGCTGTTCAGACGGTAGTCGGTCTTTAGCTCTGAGGTGTACTGCTCAAACAGGTTTTGCCGCGCGTCCTGCGTGGGAAGCGACACGTATATCCTCTTCTGAAACCTCCGCAGGAACGGCCAGTCAAGCGTCCACGGCTTGTTGGTGGCGCCTATGACATACATCATGAGCTCCTTGCCCTTCGTGTTGATGCCGTCCATCTCGGTGAGAAACTGGTTTCTGGAGCGTGTCTCGCCCCCTATCTCGCTCTGCCTCGAGCCGAGCAGCGAGTCCACCTCGTCCAAGAACAGGATCACCGGCTTGGACTCCTTCTCCGCATAGTGGCGCGCCATGTCGAACAGCTTCGAGACGTTCTTTTCGGCCTCGCCAAGCCACTTGCTCATCAGCGAGGAGGCGTCGGCGCTGATAAAGTAGCCGTCCATCTCGTTTGCAGTGGCCGCGGCCAGCATGGTCTTGCCCGTCCCGGGCGGGCCGTACAGGAGCATTCCCTTTGGCCATCCAAGCGGGAACAGATCGGGGCGCTTTGTGGGATACACGATCGACTCGCGCAGCGAGCTCTTTGCCTCTTCTAGTCCCACCACCTGGTCCCATGTCACGTCGGGCTTGTCACGCATTATGAGATCCTCAAAGTCATTCTCGTCCTCTTGGCGCTGTATCGACTTTTTCTGCTCCTCCGGCGTGGCAGACGGATCCACTGCCGGCTCCACCCCGTGGGCCTGCTGCAGTACGGTTATCCTCTCATGGTACGAGTTGCACTTGTCCTTGTACAGCGGGTTGAGCTTGCTTGAGGGGTACAGGTTGATGAGTTTTACCAGCGCGTCTATCGCCTGCTGGTAGTACGTAATCGCCATGCCCCGCGCGCCCTGCGAGTCGCACTTTATGGCCTCGTTTGCGCACATGCTTGCGGTGCGCTCCAGCTGCTGGGGCGCGCTCATGGACGGGTCGTCGGCAGGCCCCGTCGGCGGCCGCAGCACCTCGGGATCGCTTGGAGTCTGGCTCATGTTTGTGTGATGCCCGGTACAATTAGTATAAGGCAATGTGAACTAACGCATACCTAGATGTCAAATTTTTTGCACCATTCGTGTACGGACGGCCCCCGGTTCGAGGAGTTTTTGCCACGCGCATGCGGGAAAAAGGCGTCAACAGACGCGCGGAGTCCCGGGAGACAGGTGGCCGCATTGCGGCCAAGGGGCAGATGTAACTACAGGCGTACAGGTCGGCTAGGCGTACAGGTCGGCTAGGCGTGCAAGGGCCGCAGGTTGCCTGCTAGTCCTTGATCTCGATGTCGTCCAGGTTAGACATTGCGCTGCATCCCAAGATGCCGCACGATGCGGCCTTTTTTGCCGGCTCCGCTTCGGCGACGGCGGTGGCGGTGGGGTGAATGGTAGTAGTAGTATCGGTGACTGCCGCTTTGGCGGATCCTGCGGTGGATGTCACGGTTGCCACCGGCCCTGCCGCTGCATCTGAGTTCGCTTCAGGCGCGGGCCTGACCCCGCCACCTAGAGAATAGGGTCCGTCCCCGCACATGTTCGTGTGCATCTCCCTTATGCGCTCAAGTGACGCCTCTGCCGAGAACAGCATCTCTTGCACGTCGCCCTCTATGACGTCGAGGGATTCTGCAGAATTGCGTATTATGGACATAAGCTGGCCTGTCACGTCCCCGAGGGCTCCTTTCTCGGCATGCTTTGTCGCGATATACTCGGCAATCCAGACGAGTCTGTCCAAGTCCACCAGCTCGCCGTCATCAAGACGCCGCATGTCGTCAGCGGATATAAAATCGATGCACGGCTCTGCCCCGGCCGGCTGAGGCACGCGGGGGCGGGCTGCATCGCTGCAATTGTCGTTACTGCCACCAGCATCATCATTATCACAACTGCAGGCGGCGCCGGCCGTGTCGTCCTCGGCCGCCCGCCGTGCCTTTTCCCGGCCAATCATGGAGGCGGCCGCGTCAAGTCCCCGCCTGCTTGTCGCCGGGCGCCGTATCTTGCCTAGCAGCATCGTCTGCATGCTCCCGGTATCTCTAGTTTATCATACTGCTTTCTTAATTTAGAGTCGACGATCAATTTTGCTTGATCAAATATTGCCGAGACCTCCGCGTTGGATCGGCCAAGGCTCAGGTTGGAGCCCGATATCGTGGCCGCGTCCAGGATGACGCCGCCCAGGTGGGCCGACGCGTCGCGCAGGCTTCTCTGGCACTCAGGCGCCGCGTCCCGGGCCAGCTGCACGTGCGCGGCGCGCACCACATACAGCGCAGGAAGCAGCGCGCGGGGCATCTGGCGCGCCGTGACAGGCGTCACCATCCTCCGGCGTGCGCGGTCCAGCGCCTCAAGCATGACGGACATCATGTGCTCCAGGTCCATCGACCTGGCGTGCACCTCGTTGCAGGGGTCGTACCTGTGGGCCAGCTTCCTGTTGCGCGCGCGCACGTCGTGCACCTGCCCCCTTATGGACACGATCGCGGAGTCAAGCGCGTCCGCCGCAAGCTCCAGCCTCGTAAGTATGCCAGAGGCGGTGATGGCGGCGCCGGCAGCGGGGGGGTTCGGCCAGCACAGGGAGCCCGTGCCGTGCCCCGCGTGCCCCTTTGCGCCCACCTGCAAGTCCGATGCCAGCATGCATGCATGTCGCGCGGCGCGTATTTGAGCGGGCTGTGCTCCCGCACGGGGTGACCGCGGTCACGCATGGGCGCAGTTACTAGGAAATTTTTTATCAGTTGTTCAAACGAATTTAACTTTGCAGCTTAGTTATGGGTGCCGTGACACGCATGTATGGAGGGCGAAAGCGCACTTACAGTCAGCCTGGAGGAGCTCGGCCTCAGCAGGTACGAGGCGCGCGCGTACGTCGCCCTGATAACAAAGGGAACCATGTCGGCAGGCGACTTGGCATTCTACTCGGAGATTCCGAGGGCCAAGATATACTCCACCATGAAAAAGCTTGCAAGCAAGAACCTTGCCATAACCTCCAACACAAAGTCCGCGATGGTGTGCACGGCGGTCCGGCCGGAAGACGCCTTTGACGGCATCATACACGAGCAGATCCAGAAGGTGACCGCGATGAACGCGCTTGTAGCGGATCTCAAGAACATAAGCGAGATGAACCGGAGGGCAGGCGACTCGGAGGAGAAGCGCTACATGCAGATAGGGGCGGGCAGCGTGTTGCCAAAGCTCCAAGAGATGACGATCAACGCGGAGGCGTCCATCATAATAACTGCCGACGACGGAGGCCTGGGCCTCTTGTCCGGATGCAGGGACCAGCTGCTTGCCGCGCAGAAGAAGGACGTGAGTATCAGGTGCATCATACCGCACGGCGAGGTATGCTCCGAGTCGCACAGGGCGCTGCCGCGCGGCGTGGAGTCCAGGGCCTCGCACGACGCGTCTGGAAGCTGCATCGTGTTTGACGGGACGGACGTAATGATACTTGACGGCGCCGACGGGCGCGGGGCTGTATTCGAGTCGGCATCTACGCTCGGCTCGGCGCATACGGCGATATTTGAGAAGGCGTGGTCGGAGTCCATGCCAGTCGACGCCCTTGCGGACATGGCCCCGGAGGATGCGCGCCAGATATGCCGCATCATAAGCGCGACGGGCGCGGGAGGACTGCAGTACCTGCTGGAAGAGATGGCCGGGGGGGCGCCAAGGAACGTCGGCAACGACAGCGGCGGCCACGCCGCAAGACTGTACGGGCTGCTAGAGCAGGACGGAATAGCGCCGGACTCCAAAAGGCCGCTTGCAGAGGTGCTCGGCATGTTCGATGCCATAATGCAGATCATGTGCTCGGGGAGCGCCTGCATGGATGCGGGGGGCCGAAACGTCACTGTAGAGTCGCCCCAGAACAGCAACAGCTCGCTTCCCTGGGTCTCCATGCTTGAGGGATGCCTGCGCGGGCGCGGATATGCCATCAGGACGGTCAGGCAGAGCAGTCCGTCCCCCAAGCACGGCGACGCGGGCGAAAGGTTCCACATACGCATAGACAAAAACTAAAAAACAGACCGCCATGCACGTCGCAGCATGATAGAGGAGAGGATAAGCGAGATGGGAATCGCGCTGCCAAGCGCCCCGGCGCCCCCGGCAGGTTCGTACATCCCGGTTGCAAGATCCGGCAGCCTGCTCTACGTCTCGGGACAGATTCCGCAAAAGGACGGCAAGATAGTGTTTGCAGGAAAAGTGTCAGACTCGAACGTTACAAGGGCCCAAGAGTCCGCGCGCCTCTGCGCCATAAACATACTGGCGCAGGCAAAGTCACACCTGGGCGATCTCGAAAGGGTCGAGAGGATAGTGTCGCTGACAGGCTTTGTCAACAGCGTGCCGGAGTTCACGCAGCACCCCAAGGTAATCAACGCGGCATCCGACCTGCTTGTGGAGATATTCGGAGGCGAGAGGGGGAGCCACAGCAGGATGGCAGTGGGCGCCTCGAGCCTCCCGCTTGGCGTCATGACAGAGATAGGGGCCGTAATACAGGCGAAGGGATAGCCGCGCCCGCGGCTGCCGCGAGAGGCGCCCCTGCCGTACCGCCCCGCATGCCTCCAAAGGCGGCGGCCGTGTGGCGCGCGGCCGGACGGGTTCGGTTCTGGGACTCGTGCAGCCTTGCTTTTTATTGTACGTCGTGTACGCACAGGCGGCATGGACGTTGCAACCATGATGGAGCGGCAAAAGTACATCACGGTAGAGACCTACAAGAGGGACGGCACGCCGGTAAGGACGCCGGTCTGGTTCCATGTCAGGGACGGGCAGGTGATCGTGGTCACGAGATCCGAGACGGGCAAGGCAAAGCGGCTCAGGGCCAACAACAGGGTCAGGATTGCGCCGTGCACCATAAGGGGCAGGGTCAAGGGGCCGTGGGCGTCAGGCGGGGCCGCCATACTGGACGGGGAGCAGACTGACGCGGCGGTAAAGGCGCGGGACAAAAAGTACGGGATGATGGCCCGCCTGGCAAGGTCCCTCACCGGCGGCAAGGGCGAGCTCTTTGCATTTGCAATAAAACTTGACGGCGCACACGATGATGCAAAGTCAACATAGCCGTGCAGCAGGGAAGGCGGAAGGCCGCGCGCGAGTTACGGCAGGCGAGGGCGGCCCTGACAGGCCGCCGCATCACGCGGCCGCGACCCGCTTGTTAAGCTCCGAGACGAATTTTTTGATCCTTGCAAGCGGGATTATCGCGCCGCACGCCCTGTCGTGGCCGCCGCCAGAACCCCCCAGCTCGGAGGCCAGCACGTTTACAATCTTGCCCAGGTGCACCCTGCAGGACCTGGAGCCGCGTACGGACACAGAGTAAAAGTCCTCGTTCTTCTTTGCCTTGTATGCCACGCCCACGTCCTTGCCGGACAGTCCCAGTACAAAGTTCACGGCGCCGCCGGCCCCCGCGTCGGTTATCTCCATGTGCGCAAGGTTCCGGGTCTTTTTGAGGCCGGCCTTTACCTTTGCTATCATCTCAGAGAGCCGCTCGACCTGGGACTGCGCAAACTCAAAGGAGCCGGGGATCTCGTGCGGAAACTTCGAGTCGGCCAGCGCGTCGACCAGCGACTGCAGGTATGCGCCGTCCTTTTGGTGCCCTACGATGTTGTACGTCATTACGGTCGCGCTGATCAGCGCAAACTGCCTGTCGTACATCTGCAGCAGCCGCGAGCCCAGGGGCCTGTCCTCCATATAGTCTGTTATGGCGGCGCACGAGGCGACAAACGTCGCGTGGTCCGACATCTTTGACTTGAACGAGTCGTATACGAGCACCGACGCGCATTCGTTTGTGTTGTGTACCATGCGCACCCCCAGGTTCGAGAGGCGCCGCGCCGTGCCGGCGTCTATCATGTGGTGATCCACGTATGTGACGGACACGCGCTTTTTTCGAAGCGACGAGACGATATCCACGAACTCGTCCTGGTTTTTTTTGCTGAGTCCGAGATCGCATATGAACAATTTTTTGAGGGACTGGTCGGCCGCAATATCGGCAAGGGCCTTCATCTGCCCCGGATAGTCAGTCAGGACCGTGTCCCCCCCGTGGGCCTGCTTTACCAGCGCGGCGGCGCTTATTCCGTCCAAGTCCTCCCTGTGCGAGAGGCATACGACGCGGGTGCGCTTTGGCGCAGCGGCGCGCCCATCCGCCTTCCGGATCCTTGCGGGCGCAGCGGCGCGCCCATCCGCCTTCCGGATCCTTGCGGGGGCGCAGCGGCGCGCCCATCCGCCTTCCGGATCCTTGCGGGCGCAGCCTTCGCGGCGCCTGCCAAAGGCGCCCTTTTGGCGGGCCGCGCAGCCCCGGACGCCTTTGCAGCGGCGGCGGCGGCGGCAGGGCTCCTCGTGGCCCTGCCAGATGACGCGGTAGTGGCAGCGGCTGTCCTTTTTTTGGCCGCGCGCGCCCCCGGGGACGCGGACTCCCTCGGCGTGCGGCTAACGGGAGGCTTTGGGGAGGCAGCGGAGGCCATACAAAGCCGCACAGGGGCGCCTCAATTTAAATGGAGAATCGGGATGTGCGGAAAAACCACAAACCCGCCAAAATGCAACCGCCGGCGGCGCCCGCGCGCAGACAGGAGGCGTCACTCTCGGCGGCGCCCGTGGCGCTGGCATGCATAGCTGTCACTGCTCCCGTACCGGCCGCTTACAAGGGCAGCAGAGTCCACGCACACGTCGTAAAAGGGCAGGCCGTCCCCCTGCGTACGATAGTCCACCTGCTGTATGCGCCGAAGCTCGTCCGGTGACGCTCCCAGCACCATGTCGTCAAGCTCCTGAAGTCTTCTGCGCTCATCAGGGGTCATGCCGCATTCTTCCATTGTGTGCATTTATGGCAGAGGATTAAATTATTAGGCCATTTGCTAAAGTTTGTTGACACAACTTGGCAGCGCAGAGCCGCGCGCGTCGAGATCTCCAAAGCATAATAAATAGACGCCGGCCTGCACATGTGACATGAAGACAAAGAATATCGGCCTGAGGGGGATAGAGGTTGCGGACACCAGGATATCCAACATCGACGGCGAGAAGGGCAAGCTGATATACCGTGGATACGACATAATCGATCTCACCAAATACTCCACGTTCGAGGAGACGGCGTACATACTGATTTACGACCAGCTGCCGACCACACACCAGCTCAACGAGTTCAAGTCAAAGATGTCAGATGCGCGGAGCATACCGAGGCAGATGCAACGCAACATGTCCAACTGGAGAAAGGACGCGGATCCCATGGACATGCTGCAGGCCTTCGTGGCAGCCCTTGCAGGATACTACGACGAGGAGTTCTCCACAAAGGAGGCAAGCTACGACAGGGCAATCAACCTCGTCGCAAAGGTGCCGACCATAGTCTCAAGCTGGCAGCGGCTCCGAAGCGGCGAGGAGACAATAGATCCGGACCCCAGCCTGACACATGCAGGCAACTTCCTATACATGATGTCAGGGCGCAGGCCGGATCCCGAGGTCGAGAAGATATTTGACACGTGCCTCATACTGCACGCGGACCACACGTTCAACGCGTCGACCTTTACGGCAAGGCAGGTCGCCTCCACCAGGGCCCACATGTATTCGGCCTCAAGCGCCGCAATCGGGGCGCTGAGCGGCGAGCTGCACGGGGGCGCGAACACAGAGGTGATGAAGATGCTGCTTGAGATTGACAAGCAGGAAAACGTGGAACCGTGGATAAAGGAGAAGCTGTCGGAGGGCCAGAGGATAATGGGCATGGGCCACGCAGTATACAAGACGTTTGATCCCAGGGCCCAGGTGCTAAAGGAGATGTCAAGACGGCTTGCAGCAAAGACCGGCCAGAGATGGTTTGACATGACAGAAAAGGTGGAGACCACCACCATGTCCGAGATGAAGATGAAGAAGGGCATAGATATTTACCCCAACGTCGATCTGTACAGCGCGTCGATATACTATATGCTCAGCATACCCGTCGACCTCAACACCCCGATATTTGCAATATCGCGCTCAGTAGGGTGGGCCACCCACATAATAGAGGAAAAGTTCGCAGAGGCCGCGCCCAAGCCCGCGCTTTACAGGCCAAAGGCAGTCTACGTGGGCAAGTACTGCGGCCCCGAGGGATGCGAGTACAAGACCATAGACCTGCGCAGGTAACTGGCGTGACGGATCAGAGCTGCGGCAGCAATTACGATGCCCGCAGACGGCGGCAACGCGTGCCGACACGTCAAGCAGACTCGGATGCAAGACAACCCACGTACAAGCGCCCGACACCATACGCAGAGCATGCAGAATCCTAGTTGCGCCTGTCAAGCCATGCCCTGTGATCGGATATGGAATATTCGCGACGGTACAAAACCTCAAAGGCCATGTCGTAAAACGAGATGCCGCGCCTCTGTGCCTGGTCATCAAGCCATCTGAGTCCATCGGCCAGTTCAGGGTCGTCGTCGGCAGTCTGGACCAGCTCGTCCATCACGCTCGTAAAGAAAGAGTCGCTCATGACTCCAGATGTAAAAAAAGAGTCCATAAGGCATGCATTCAAAATATGTAGACAAAAGCGGTTTATTTTTTTGACAAGAGCTGATCGCCGGTTACAAACGGGCGGGGTGGAAGCACGGCCGTTGTGAGGCAGGAGGATGGCGCGGCGCAGGCACGAGCAATCACAGGACAGACAGTCCCGCGTCTGTCACCTCTGTTATCCCCTGTCGCCCCCCCCCCCCCCACCCCGCCCCTTCTCCTTCCCGCCCCTTCTCCTTCCTTCTCCTTCCCGCCCCTGCTGTCGGCAGGCGCGCGTCAGGATGGCGGGGGCAGAAGGGAAGAATTGCTGCGTGCAAGTGCCAAGGGAGACAGTCCAAGCATAGGCATGTCGGCGGCAGCGAGGGGCAGCGGCACAGCTCGTTACCGGCTGCCGCGCGACCTTTATGCACGCATCAGGGAACACAGGTTTAGAACGTTTATTTAGTATGAAGAGATACACAAGGCAATTATGGCAGCAATTGACAAGGCGGCAATCGGGTTCTCAATTGCAATTGTGGCGATAGGTGTGGCCTTTGCAATGTCTGGAGAGGTAACGCAGAGCAGTACGCTTGCACCTGTGGCACCAGTTGAGAGACCGGCACCAGTCGTGGAAGAACCAGAGATGATAGAAGAAGAACCAGAGATGATGGACAAGGAACCAGAGATGATGGACAGGGACAAAGAAATGACAATGAAGGACAAGATGGCGCTTAGCATCGAATTTAGAGCAGGAGCAGAGACGATCGAGATACTCATATCTCCATCGTACGAGCTAAGCGACGAAGAGACCGAATGTCCAGAAAACAAGCTCGGAATCAGCGGCCATTGCGTCCCGTACTACATCAAGGGAGGAATGGTAACTGACGCCAGCGTCGTCACGGAGGATAATTCCGTAGTCATTACAATCGACGCGGTAGAAGACGGGAAACTGACGCTCATCAAGTCAAAAGAAGGTATCGAGGTAGTCGAGCTCATACTTGTAGACGGCGAAGAGACAGACGACTACAGTGTGATGGAAAAATCAGAAATGATGAAGGACAAAGACAGGGAAGCAATGGAGGAAAAGGAGAGCGACGCTGAATATGGAGGCGACATGACAAGAGAGGATATGGCCGAAGAGACAGCTGAGAAAGAGGAGACCATGGCAGGACCTCAGACAGTCACAGTCGACATGCCAGAAGGAACGGCATTTCCGGGATGTGAGGTAGACGACACATGCTACATACCAGCAGATGTTTCGATCAACGCAGGAGACACGGTATCGTGGATCAATTCCGACACGGCGGCACACACCGTAACCAGCGGCAGCGTGACGGACGGACCTACAGGCATCTTTGACAGCAGCCTGGTCATGGTCGGCGCGGTCTTTGAGCATACGTTTGAAGAAGCAGGCACCTTTGAGTACTTCTGCATGGTTCATCCATGGATGGATGGTACGGTAACTGTAAACTAGGATTTTTTATTTTTGTTTTTTAGCCGGTGGTGCGCGCCGCGCGCGGCCCGTGCATGTGCCAATCACGCGAAGTTTACGCCTAGATTAGCCATACTCCATTGTACGGTATCAGGCAAGAATCCGCGGGTATGATATAGGCAAATGCAGCGCTTCCTGATCACCCCGTACCACATCAGGCACGTATGAAAAAGACGAAGCTCGGCCGACTGTCCAGTAGGCGTGAAAAAACCCCGTCAGGAGACTCCGTGCAACTAGTATGATCAAGATCCAGAATCACCAAGGGCGCGAGCAGCGCGCCGCAGAACAAGCATCGGTGCGGGAATGCCGGGGGCACGGGAAAGCGCGAGCATCGCCTTTGCAAGAGCTCCCAACTCGAGCAGGCTATGGGGCCCCAGTTACCGGCCCTGCATCATCTTTTTCTGGAGAGTGCGGTTGTATGACACGCCGAACCTGTGCGACTCGTCCCGGGCATGCTGCAGTATCTTAAGTGACTGGTTGCTTCTTGGGATCACGACCGGGTCGCTGCGCCCGGGCATGTACACCTCCTCGTTCTCCTTTGCAAGCGAGATGCAGGGCAGGTCGCGCAGTCCCAGCTTGAAAAGTGACTTTAGCGCGGCGCCAAGCTGCCCCTTGCCGCCGTCGATTACCACCAAGTCCGGAAGTCCTGCCGTCTTTTTGTCCGTGCCGGGGTCGGCGGCGGGGGCGGCGCCGTCGTTATCAGCATCGCCGCGGCCGCCGCCCGCCCCCTCATCCAGGATGCGGCGGTACCTCCTGTGGACAACCTCAGATATCATCGCGTAGTCGTCGCGGCCGCTCACGGTCTTTATCCTGAACCTACGGTACCCCGGCTTGTCAGGAACGCCCCCCACAAACCGCGACATCGAACCCACCGCAAACGCCTCGCCATGGTTTGAGATGTCAAAGCATTCTATTACGTGCGGGGTGCGCGCGAGTCCGAGCACGCCCCGCAGCTGCAAGAGTCCGGGGGACTCTGCGGATGCGGGGGTGCGGCCGCGGCTGCTCCCAGCGCGGCCGTCCCCGGCACCGGGGAGGTCGCCGGCCGAGTCGTCGGCGCCGCTCTCATGCACTATCGCCACGTTTCTCAGTATCAGGTCGATCATCTCCTTGCGCCTGCCCCTCCGGGGCACCGACATGTCCACCGCGTGGCCTGCGCGCTCAGAGAGCAGGGACTCCAAGAGCCCCGCGTCCTGCGGCATCTCGCTCAGTATAATGTGGTGCGGTATGCGCCTGGTCGTATAATACTGGTACAGGAACCCGGCAAACGTATTGTCGGCCATTGCGTCAAACACGAACTTGTCGCTGTCTCGAATCACTCCGTGAATCATGCGAAACGTCATGACCACGGCCGTGTGGTCGCGCACTGCAATGCCAAAGTACTCCTCGTCGGAGCTCTTCACGCGCTCCATCTTCTGGCCCGAGTTCAGACCGTCAAGGCGGACAAGCGTGTCCCGTATCTCGATTGCGCGCTCAAAGTGCTTCGCGTCGGCGGCCTCTTTCATCTGCAGCCTTAGCTTTTCAGAGAAGATTTTTAGCTGGTCGGATCCCGCAAGGACGTCCTTGAGGGCGTCGACATGGCCCCGGTACCTCTTCTGGGCCGACTCGAACTCGCAGGGCCCCTCGCAGTTCCCGAGGTGGTACTCCAAGCAGACCTTTTTTGGAAGCGTCTTGCAGATGCGTATCTGAAACGCTTTTCTCAGCGCCCCGACTGTGAGTATCTTGGAGCTCCCCTGCACAAACGGCCCAAAAGTCTGCCCCTTGCCAAGAAAGCGCCCGTCCCGGGTTCGCCTGGACACCAGCAGCCGCGGGTACTTTTCATCGGATATCCGCAGGTACGTATAGCGCTGCTGGTCCTTGAGCTCGATGTTAAAGCGCGGCCGGTGCCGCTTTATCATGTTGGACTCGAGCAGGAAGGCCTCGCCCTCCGTGTCAGTTACCACAAACTCCACGCCGGCCACCAGCTCCACCAGCCGCTGCGTCTTGTAGTTCTCGTGCGTCTTGTTGCCAAAGTACGACCTTACGCGCTTGCGCAGGCTCTTTGCCTTGCCGATGTAGATTATGCGCCCCTGGCCGTCCTTCATTATGTAGACCCCGGGGCCGTCAGGTATTGCAGAAGGCTGCAGGTCAAACGGCCGCGGCGGGGGTGGTGGCGGTGGCGTCGGCGGCGTGGTGGCGGTGGTAGTGGTAGTGGCAGCAGCAGCAGTGTCAGCAGGCGTCATTTCAAAAGACAGTCACTGCAGGAACCATGCCAAATATCACTGCTTGTCTGCCCTGCCGCGCCTCTTTGCGGCAAGCGCCCGGAGCAGGTACCGCCCCGTATGGCTCTCCGGCACCTCCGCCACCTGCTCGGGCGTCCCCGTGCAGACCACCTGGCCGCCCGCCTCGCCGCCCTCGGGGCCCAGATCTATTATCCAGTCCGAGTTCCTGATCACGTCCATGTTGTGCTCTATGACCACCACGGTGTTTCCCATCCTGACAAGCCGGTCAAGCACGTCAAGCAGCTTTTGCACGTCTGCAAAGTGCAGCCCCGTGGTGGGCTCGTCGAGTATGTACAGGGTCCTGCCCGTGCTGGGGCGGGACAGCTCGGATGCAAGCTTCACCCGTTGCGCCTCCCCTCCCGACAGGGTGGTGGAGGGCTGCCCCAGCTTGATGTATCCGAGCCCCACGTCGGCCATGGTCTGCAGCTTTGAGCGCACCGCGGGGACGTTTGCAAAGAATTCGAGCGCCTCGTCTATCGACATGCCGAGGACCTCTGTGATGTTTTTTCCCTTGTACGTGACTGCAAGCGTCTCAGAATTGTACCGCTTGCCTCCGCACTCGTCGCACGTGACCTGCACGTCGGAGAGAAACTGCATCTCGATCTGCTTTACGCCCGCCCCCTCGCATGCAAAGCACCGGCCCACCTTGACGTTGAATGAGAACTGGCCCGGCTCGTAGCCGCGCGTGCGCGCAAGCGGGGTCGAGGCGAATATGGCGCGCACGGGGGTGAATACGTCGATGTACGTGGCCGGATTCGAGCGCGGCGTCCTTCCTATGGGGGACTGGTCTATCTCTATCACCTTGTCGACGTACTGCATGCCGTCTATCCTCTTGTGCGCGCCCGCCCTGGCGATGGACTGGTACATCTGCGCCATCAGCCCCTTGTAGAGGACCTCCGTGACCAGGGTCGACTTGCCGGAGCCGGACACGCCAGTCACGCAGACAAACCGCCCAAGCGGGATCTCCACGTCTATGCCCTTTAGGTTGTGCTCAGAGGCGCCCCGGATCACGACGGCGCGGTTGCGGCGGTGGCGGCCGTCGTCGCCGTCTTCAGGGCCTGCGTTGCGCGCCTCAGTCGATACTGTCATCTCCCCCCGCAGGTACGCGCTTGTGGGCGACCGGCTGTCGGCCAGCATCTCTTGGACCGTACCCTCAAACACGACGTGCCCCCCGTGTATCCCGGCCCCGGGCCCCAGATCCACGATATAGTCGGAGCTGCGTATGACCTCCTCGTCGTGCTCTACTATTATTACCGTGTTTCCCAGGTTGCGCAGCTTTGTGAGCGTGCGGATGAGCCGCTCGTTGTCCCGCTGGTGCAGCCCGATAGTGGGCTCGTCGAGCACGTACAGGACGCCGGTCAGGTTGGAGCCTATCTGGGTTGCAAGCCTGATGCGCTGCGACTCGCCGCCGGACAGGGTGGAGCTCCGCCTATCAAGGGTCAGGTAGGTGAGCCCGACGTTCATCAGAAACTCCAGCCGCTCCGTGATCTCCTTTAGGATGTCGCGCGCGATGTACGCCTCCATGTCCGAGAGCTGCAGGTCGGAGAAGAACCCGTGGCACGACTCTATTGGCATGTCGCACACCTCCATTATCCCCCTGCCGCCCACCCTGACTGCAAGCGATTCGGGCCGGAGCTTTTTGCCCTCGCATTTGCCGCAGGGTATGTCGCGCATGAACCTTCGAAGCCAGTCCCGCTTCGAGTCTGACGTGGTATTCTCAAGCATGTAGTACAGGTCGTTCATCACCCCGCTGTACGTATCGGGATCCCTCAGGGTGGACATCTTCTCCCGCCTCAGGCCGGTCTCAGGGGCCCCCCACAGCAGTAGCTGCATATCCTTTTTGTCTAGGTTCTCAAGCGGGGTGGTCAGGTCGATCCCAAAGTATTCCGCGACGTCGGTCAGCTTGTCGGTCTTGTATGCAGAGTACTGTCCCCGCCACGGGACGATCGGATACTCGAGCAGGCACATGGACCGGTCTGGAATCACGAGATCCTCGTCAAACTGCAGGTTGACGCCCAGCCCGTGGCACTCGTCGCACATGCCAAAGGGCGAGTTGAACGAGAAGTTGCGCGGCTCCATCTCGCCTACGCTCAGCCCGCAGTGCGGGCACGCGTTTTCTTGGGAGAATACCGCGTCCTTCATAGAGGCGTCCTTGGCGCGGCCGCGGGTGCGGGCGCTCCTGCCCCCGCCGCTGCCGCTACCGCCGCTGCCCCTGCCCGCACCGCGCGATGACGCGACAGATATTACAACCGTGCCCTTTGAGGCCTTTATTGCAGACTGTACGGACTCAAAGAGCCGGGAGCGCTCCTGCGCGGTGGGCGTTATGCGGTCCACCACGATCTCGATGTCGTGCCACTTTTTCTTGTCAAGTGTGGGAAGGCGCCCCCCGCCCCCGCCGCCCATAAGCGACACCACCTCGCCGTTGACCCGGACGCGCGAAAAGCCGTCGCGTCTCGCGTCGTCAAACACCTTTTCATGCGCGCCCTTCTTGCGCTGTATTACGGGCGCCAGCACCAAGACCGGCCGTCCCTCGTACATCCGGAGCACGGAGTCGCATATGGCGTCAAGGGACTGCGTCGATATCCTCCTGCCGCACCCCGTGCAGTGCGGCACGCCTATGCGCGCGTACAGGAGCCTCAGGTAGTCGTATATCTCGGTGGTGGTCCCCACAGTGGACCTTGGGTTTTTTGCGGTGGTCTTCTGCTGTATGGAGATTGCAGGGGACAGCCCCTCGATGTAGTCCACCTCGGGCTTTTCCATCATCTCCAGAAACTGCCTTGCGTACGCGGAGAGCGACTCGACGTACCTTCTCTGCCCCTCCGCGTATATGGTGTCAAACGCAAGCGACGACTTGCCGGAGCCGGACAGTCCGCTTATCACCACCAAGCTGTTCTTCGGCATGCTTGCAGTGATGTTCTTGAGGTTGTGGTGCCGGGCGCCCCGCACGGTGAGCCTCCCGGCATACTGCGCAGGGGCGATCCCGTTGGGCGCCGTGTCATAACCGTACGGGTGACGGGGCGAGTGAGGGGAAGAAGAAGAGGGGGTAGTGGAAGTGGAAGAGGAAGAGAGAGATGCAGAACCGTTACGGGCGCCCCTTTTTGGCGCGTCCATTGCCGCCGCCGCCGGCGTCGCCGCCGCGACCGTTGCGGTCCTTGCCGCGGCCCCCGCCGTCCTTTTTCTTGCCAAAGCGAGTCCTCTTTTTCTGCCTTCCGCGGCCCCTGCCACCTTTTTCACCATTTCTTGACTCGAGCTCCCCCGTCAGTCTTTTTATTGTATCCCTGCATTTTATGGCCTGCTCAAAGTCAAGATCGTGCGAATACTGCTCCATCTTGGCCCCCAAGTCGGCAAGCTCCCTGTGTATGTCGTGTACGGACTTTGTCTTCGAGTCGTCAAACGCGCCCGAGTCCGCGGCGCCGGCGGGGATTGCCTTGGTTATGGTCCTCGGCACGAGCCCGTGCCGCGCGTTGTACTCGGACTGCCTCCTCCGGCGGCGCTCAGTCTCGTCCATGGCGGCCCTCATCGAGTCGGTCACGGCGTCCGCGTACATTATAACGGAACCGTTTGCGTTGCGCGCCGCCCTGCCAAACGTCTGTATGAGGCTCGTGGTGTTGCGCAAAAACCCCTCCTTGTCCGCGTCAAGTATGGCCACAAGCGAGACCTCGGGTATGTCCAGCCCCTCGCGCAGCAGGTTTATCCCGACAAGCACGTCAAACTCGCCCAGCCGCAGCTGCCGTATCAGCTCCGTGCGCTGCAGTCCCTCTATCTCAGAGTGCAGGTACCGCACGCGCACGTCCCTGCGCGACAGGTACTCGGCCAGGTCCTCGGCCATCCTCTTTGTAAGCGTGGTCACAAGCACCCGCTCGCCGCGTCCGGCCCTGTCGCCTATCTCGGATATCAGGTCGTCCATCTGCCCCTGCGTGGGCCGCAGCTCGACGCGGGGGTCAAGCAGCCCCGTGGGCCGCACGAGCTGCTCGGCCACCCCGGAGGAGACCTCGCGCTCGTATGCGGCGGGGGTGGCCGACACGAATATCGTCGGGTGCCGCATCACGTACTCCTCGAACTCTTCGAACTTTAGCGGCCTGTTGTCGTACGCGCTGTCCAGCCTGAACCCGTGCGTCACCAGCTCGCGCTTGCGCGAGTGGTCCCCCTTGTACATGCCGTGCAGCTGCGGCAGCGTCACGTGCGACTCGTCTATGACCAGCAGAAAATCCTTGTCAAAAAAGTCCATCAGGCAGAACGCCTGCTGGCCCGGCCTGCGGCCGTCAAAGTGCCTCGAATAATTCTCTATGCCGGAGCAGTATCCGAGCTCCTCGATCATCTCGAGATCATACGTCGTGCGGGACTCCAGCCGCTGCCGCTCAAGCTCCGCAAGCTCAGGCAGCCTGCCGGCAAGCTCCGCCTTGATCGACTTGATTGCGCTTGCCCGCACGTCGCTTGCAATAAGGTAGTGCTTTGCCGGGAATATGCGGAGCTCCGGCAGATCCCGCACCACGTCACGCGACACCCTGTCAAGTATCGACACCCGCTCTATCTCGTCCCCGAACATGGATATGCGCACCAGGTCCTCGGAATACGCAGGCGTGATCTCAAGCGTGTCGCCGCGGACCCTAAAGTTTCCTGGCGCGACTTCCATGTCGTTGCGCTCGTATCGCGCGTCGACGAGCCTCTGGATCAGCGCGCCGCGCCCCAGCTGGTCGCCGCGGCGTATGCGCAGGGCCAGGTTGTCCCAGTCCCGGGGGTTTCCAAGGGAGTATATGCACGACACCGTGGCGACGATTATGGTCGGCTCGCTGGAGAGCAGCATTGCAGTGGCCTCCAGGCGCATCTTCTCGATCTTTTCGTTCACCTGCGTGTCCTTTTCGATGTACGTGTCAGTCTGCGGTATGTAGCTCTCAGGCTGGTAGTAGTCGTAGTACGACACAAAGTAGCCCACGTTGTTGCGCGGAAAGAACTGCTTTAGCTCCGAGTACAGCTGGGCCGCGAGCGTCTTGTTGTGCGATATCACAAGCGTGTTCTTGCCGCATTTGGCAATCACGTTGGCCACGGTAAACGTCTTGCCGGAGCCCGTCACCCCGAGAAGTGTCTGCCTCTTGTTCTTCTGCACGCCGGATGCCAGCTCCGAGACGGCCCGCGGCTGGTCCCCGGTGGGCTCGAACGGAGAGTCCAGCTCGAATTCGGGGGCGTGGTCATACAGAGGGGAGAATGGCGTGCCTGTGGTGGTGGTGGTGGCCGCAGCCGACACGTCTGCTGCAACGGTTCTTGCGCGTCCCATAGTCACCACACCGGCTCGTCGACCATCCGGGGCCCGCCGTCCGTCACCTCAAACCCCATCACGCGGAGCGTCTCCGCGGCCGTCGGGGAGCCGCGCCCGAGTATCTGCTCGGCGAGCTCCTGGCGGCGCTCCCGGCTCATGTGCTGCCCTATCTTGTACTTGCCGTGCATGACCTCAGGTACGATCTTCAGGATGGCGACCGCGTCGACCACCCCCATGTCGGGCCTGACCGGCTCGTAACGGCCCTCAGGCTGGTACTTTTTCATGAGGCCGTTGAGCGCAAGCGCCTTCTCGACGCGGTCGGAGACGAGGCTGCACGCCCCCTTTACCACCACGCTGATGTACAGCGTGTCGGCAACCGACGCGTCGCGCGGATCCTCAAAGTAGGACGGCAGGAACTCCAGCTCCCTGTCGACTTCGAATCCGACCCTCGGGTTTCGGACGACGTTGTCCAGCTTTTCGCCGCGCGTGTGCGAGTGCATGTAGATGCACCCGCCAAGGTACGCAAAGTTCATCGGTATGACCTGCGGGTATCCGTCGCGGTCTATGCTTGCGATCCGCCCCGTGTGCTCGGAGTCGAGGAACTCCACCATCTTTTCCCGGGATTTGATGCGTAGTATGCCAGCATGCTGCATGGGGGCGGTGCCCCGCATAGTGCTATAAATCAAATGTGCGGGCATGGACCGCTGATATCTGCTGCTGCGTACACGCGTCAGTCACGCCGCTGCTGCTGCTGCTGCGTACACGCGTCAGTCACGCCGCTGCTGCTGCTGCTGCGTACACGCGTCAGTCACGCCGCGGCGGCCTTTTCGCGCAGGACGGGCATCACGTGGCTGGCAAACTTGTCAATCGAGCCGAAGTAGTTCTTGCCCCAGAACCTGATGACAAAGTGGTTGACTCCCGCCTCCATGAACCTCTCAAACACCGGTATCACATCGTCGGGGGTTCCCACGGCGGTGGACGAGCGCGCGATCGGGTCCGGAATCTTTGTCGCGGCCTCCCTCATCTTTACTATCCAGTCCTGGTTTGACATCGAGTATTCCGTAAAGTACTTTCTAAAGTCAAATCCCTCTATCTCCTTGAGTCCGTGCACCCGCAGTATCTCGGGCTTGAAGAGGCTCACCTTTACGGCCTCCTTCATGCGCGCCCACGACTCCTCAGAGTCGTCTGAAAAGTACACGTCTATGTCCAGCGCGTACTCAAAGTTGTCCTTTTCCTCCTGCGTCCGGCCGTTTGCATCCATTGACGCCCTGATCTGGCCCGCGTGATCCTCGAAGAGCTCCGGCGTGTACCCGATGGGAAGCCAGCCGTCGCCGAGCTTGCCTGTGAGGGCAAGCGTGCGCTTGCCGCCGGACGCCATGTACGTGGGCGGCCTGGGCTTCCTGATCGGCGGCGCCTGCAGGCAGGCCCCCTCCAGCTTGTAGTACTTGCCGTCATAGTCCACGGTGTTGTCCGGCGTCGAGCCATAGAGGGTGTGTACGACCTCTATCTGCTCCTCCCACTTTGAGACGGGTTTTTCAAACGGAATGCAGAACTCCTTGAGGTTCTGCGCCTCGCCGGCGCCTATGCCGAGTATGGCCCTGCCCTTTGAGACGCGATCAAGCGTGATTGCCGCAAGGGCGATGTTTGAGGGGTGCCTGCGGATGGCATCCGTTACGCACGTCCCAAGCTCCACGTTGTTGGTAACGGCCGCAATTGCGGAGAGCATGACCCATGGGTCGAGCACGATAGCGTTGGTCCACTGCGGGACGTTCGTGTGGTCCATGTAGAATATGGAGTCATAGCCGGTCCTGTCGGCAAGCGTGCAGGCAGTCAGGATCTGGTCCTCCGTATAGCCGGCGCGGGCGACATTCAGCCCGTTTTGAATCCCAAACTTTATCCCGGTCCTGCCCATCCATGAAAACTCCCGTATGAGAATAAAAAAGTGTATCGATAGATATAAGGGCGCGGCGCCGCTCACGGGCGGCTTGGGGCGTACGCATGGCAGCGGCCCCGGCGCCGCACGGCGCGTTAGATGCTACTACTACTTGGCTGCCTGCTCGAGCCGCTCCCGCATGCGCGGTGCCGCCGCCCGCCTGCCGCGAGAAGCCCAAGCAGAAGAAGCGGCGCCGTCCCCGCAGTCGGCAGAAAAGATCAGAAAAGACAGGCGCTCACAGGTTGCCGGACTTTATGTCCTCTAGGCACTTTACGACATCCCCCTTTGATATCGGTATGGGGTTGGGATCCAGGTGTCCGCGGTCGGTCATGACCACGTCGGCGGCCTCTGACACGTCTGCCTTTAGCTCGAGCCTGTCAAAGCCGAGCTTTTCCATCGCCTCCTTGAACCTATCATAGAATACCGACTTGTTGTGCTTGTGCGCCACCGTGGTGCACGACGACAGCGAGTATCCGTGGGGCACGCCCTCGTTTGAGAACACGTAGGAGAGCGCGTGTCCGAGCGTAGTAGAGCAGTTGCCAAATCCCATGCCGGAGAGCATTGAACCGTAGGGATAGTCCTCCGGCCTGTCCTCCATGATGGCCGCATACAGAATGTCAAACGCCTGCTTGCACAGCGTCCTTGTCATGTCGTTTCCAATCTTGCTGTCGTACCCCTCCGTGGCCTGCGCGCACGCGTCGCACACAGAGTTCTTGATCACCTGCTCCGGCGTGCCGTCCATAAAGTACGAGTCGACCACCGCCATGTCGGCAAGGAACCTGTCCTCCCGGAGCAGCTTCTTCTTGCCCTCGAACTTTAGCACGCAGTAGGTGGTCATCTCGGCGCCGGTTCCAAAGGTGGTCGGTATCAGTATCTTCTCCTTTTTCATCTCGGGGGCCGCGTACTTTACCACGTCCATCGAGCTCCCGCCGCCGAGCCCTATCAGAACGGAGGGATCCCGGTCCTTGAACTGCGATATCACGGCATTGACGTCATCAATTGACGGCTCCGGCGTCACCTTGTCGTACAGCATAAAGTCCTTTATCCCCATCTTGGCGGTCCACTTGTCGGACAGCTCCGGTGGGACCGTGGTGACTATGAGCGCGTTTCTGGGGTACTCGGTCTGGGACAGGGCGTCCTTGCCAAAGTTGATGATCTTTGGGATGCGTACGGTGTGCATAAATGGCCGAGATGTGGTTCATTATTATATCTTGCAGTCTGGAGGCGACAACCACAATGGCAGCGCCGGTGACGCAACCACCGCCATAACCATATCGGGCAGGGAGGAGATAATCGCAGAAAGTGACAGGCGGAGGGACTGCATCTCCATTGTGGAGGCGGGGCTGGCCGCGGCGGACCCGGCCATGTTCATACCGAGGTACGTAAGGGAGGACAGGATATGCACTCCTGACCCGGGAGTGACCGTGCGCCTGGACGACTACAACGGCGTATACACGGTGGCGTTTGGCAAGGCGGCGGACTCTATGACCAGGGCCGCAAACGGCATACTGCAAGACAGGCTGTCCGGCGGCGTCATAACCATTCCAAGGGGGTCTAGGTCCGCCATAAGGGGCAGAAAGTTCCGCATATTCAACGCCGGCCACCCGGTGCCGGACAAGGCGAGCGTCAGGGCCGCCAAGGAGTCTATCAAGTTTCTGCGCGCAAGGAGGAGCGGCGACCTCGTGATATTTTTGATATCTGGAGGGGGATCGTCGCTGCTTGCGCTGCCCGACGGAATCACGCTGGGCCAAAAGGTGCACATGACAAATCTGCTGCTCAAGTGCGGCGCGCCGATACGTGAGATCAACACTGTGAGAAGCGCCCTCTCCGGCGTAAAGGGGGGGAGGCTGGCCGGGCACCTCAGATGCGACGCAGTGAGCCTGATAATGTCCGATGTCGAGGGCGACGACGTTGCAAGCATAGCGTCAGGCCCCACGTATCTGGGAGAGGCCGCAGACGGCAAGGACGGCAGGTACGGAGCGGCGCTCGACGTCATCGCGAGATACGGACTGTCAAAAAAGGCGGACAAGGCAGTCGTCGACTGCCTCTTCAAAAAGGCCCAGGCGCAACGCGACGGCCCTTCAGAGTCCGCCGGTTCCGGCGCAGGCCGCATGATGGGAAACTATGTGATTGCAAGAAATGCGGACTGCCTGGAGGCGATGGTCGCGGCCGCCAAAAGACTCGGGTACGGGCCGTCCGATTCCACGCCGCTCCAGGTATTTGGCGACATCAAAGAGGCTGCAGACGCAGTTTATGGCGAGATACCACCTGACGGGCGCAGGTGCGTCATATTCGGGGGGGAGTCCACGATCAAGGTGCTCGGGCGCGGCGTCGGCGGCAGGAACCAGGAGATGGTGCTCAGGCTCCTCAAAAAGAGCCAGAGGATGCGGGGCGCCGCAGCACAGGGCAGGAAGAGGAGAAGGGACAGGCTGGTAATCGCGTCGGCAGGCACGGACGGAATCGACGGCAACTCCATAAACGCCGGGGCCATTGCAGAAAACGAGATTGTAGACATCAGGCTGGTAAATGACGCAATAAGGAACAGCGACTCGGGGGGGTTCTTTGAGCGGCGCAAAAGAAGCGAGAGCGGCGGGGCCATGCCACCGTCGCTCATCAGGACGGGGCCCACGCACACAAACCTGATGGACGTAGGGGTCGTACTGACTTGAGGTGCGGTAACTAGAATCCGTCCGGGTCTGCGGGCCTGTACTGATCTGAGTTTAAAAAACTGGCAATTGTGCGAAGGCTATTCTGATCCGGACGGCGCGACGCGCCCTGTTTTAATACGATAAAGCCGTATTACAGATATGATTGAAAAGGAGTTCAATCCGGACGTGCTGTACGGCAAAATAGTCCACTATTACATGGACAGGAGAGGATACGACAAGGTAAAGGCAAACACCATAGCACAGCGCGTAGTCCAGAGAGAGGCGCAAAGGCGCATATGCACGACAGAGGGATGCGGCCACTTTTCGCACGACCATCTTCGAAACACTGGAATATGCCTGTCAGACGGCTGCGCGTGCAGCAAGTTTACGAATAGGCGCGGAATGCGAGCAGGATTCACGAGGGACGAGGGGAAAAAGGCGAGTACTTCGGATGTTACAATGGCAGCAGCGACGGTGGCGGCGGCAATGCCAGATGGCGGCAGCACCAGATAGACAAGGGCAGCTGGTACACGATACCGCGCTACAAAGTAAAAAGTGACGCGAACAGTCATGCATGACGCAAGGCAGAAGACAGGCAGCAAGCGCAGCTTCGACGCTGCGACCAATCCACCGTACACCGGTGGCGGCAGCGTGGGCGGCGGCAAGCGTGGGCGGCAGCGTGGGCGGCGGCAAGGGCAGGGGCGTCAGTGCGGCGGACCGCCGGCCCCGGCGGCGGTCAGTGGCACGGCATTGATTCCAAGCTTTTGCAGGTCCCGCGCAAACTCCTCTTCAAATCCGTGCGTCGTATACACCGTCTCTGCCCCCGACTGCCGCACCATCCGAAGCAGTTCGGAATAGTCGCAGTGGTCGCTCATCGGTATGGAGTAGTCGGCCCTCCTGCCAAACGCAAACCGCGGGGACTTTGCCCACCCGCTAAACCCGATCGTAACGGCCCCGTATTTTGACTTTAGATCCCGGATGAACCGAGACTTTTCGGAGAGCATCGGCGATATCATCAGCCACGGCCTTCTCTCAAGCAGGCCCTTGGACTCGGCCTCCGCATGTCCGATGCCGCCTGCAAGGCTTACGCCGAGCCGCCCATGCAGCGAGTTCATCTCAAGCACGGAGTCGTGAAAGTAAAGCGGCATCCAGTGCCCGAACAGGTGGGTCAGGGTCTGGGCCTTGCCAAGCTGGTATCCCATCAATACGACTGGGACGCTCCGCTCGTACATCTCGGATATAAGGCGGTTTACGCGCTCCGTTACGTTTTGGATGGAGGGAAACTCGAACTCCGGCAGCCCGAACGTGCACTCCGTAATCAGCGTCTTGCAGCGGGGCACCTTGGCCCCCCTCAGAAACCCCCTGTCGCGGGTGCAGACGTCGCCGGTATAGAACGTCTCGCCAAACAGAAGCCCCTTTGATCCCAGGATGTGGCCGCTGTCGACCATCTCAAAGCCGTCCGCATGCTCGGAATGATCGTCCAGCCTGAATCCGCGTATGGCGGCTATCGCGTGCGTCTGCCGGGATGCCAGCAGTGTGCAGCGGTCGCCACCGCGCCCGTTTCGGGCCGCCGGCAGGTGGTCGGTGTGCGCATGCGACACAAAGTTCACCGCCCCGGGAACGGGCGCCTTTGGGTCGAGCCAGACCTCCTGCGATCCGTTACGGCACACGATGCCGTTTGCAGTCATTTGTATGCGCGGCGGCATGGCGGGGGTGCAGGGGCCTCTGATTTTAACATGAGGATGGGCGGGCGGGCGGCGCCAGACCTGTGCGGCGCGCCGCTGCCATGCATGGGGTTTAATACCCTCGCGGGCGCGCACCACCGCATGGCCTGCGTCAGAATCAACGGGGTCGAGCTGGCAGACGCAGTAAAGGCGGATGTCAAGGAATCCGTGCTCCGGCTCCAACGCAACGGGGCCGAGGCGTGCCTTGCGACCATCCTGGTCGGAGACGACCAGGCCTCGGCCACGTACGTCAAGAAAAAGCACGAGGCGTGCGCAGAGGTCGGGATTAGCGCAGTAGACCACAGGCTCGGAGCCGATGTCGGACAGGGCGAGCTCAACGCGCTCATCGAGAGGCTGAATTCGGATGCCCGGGTGCACGGGATACTGCTTCAGCTCCCCCTGCCCGGACACCTTGATGCGTCAGAGGCAATATCGAGGATATCGCCGGGCAAGGACGTCGACGGGCTCGGCACGGCCAACATGGGCCGCCTCGCGGCGGGGCAGACTGGACTCGTGCCGTGCACCCCGCTTGCGGTGATGTACATGCTTGACCACTTTAAGATAGGTCTCGCGGGAAAGACGGTCGTGATAATAAACAGAAGCGGCCTCGTCGGCAAGCCCCTGTACCAGCTGCTTCTTGGCAGGGACGCAACCGTAATCACGTGCCACTCAAAGACCGTGGACATTGCCAGATTCAGCGTCATGGCAGACGTGGTGATCACGGCAGTCGGCGACAGGGAGAGGTTCGAGCTGACGCCGGACATGATAAGCGACGGGTGCGTCGTAATAGACGTGGCAATCACCAGACACAACGGAAAGCTTGCAGGCGACGCGGACTATGAGAAGGTGGCATCAAAGGCCTCCCACGCGACGCCGGTGCCCGGCGGGGTCGGGCCCATGACAGTTGCGATGCTGCTAAAGAACACCACGGCTGCGGCGGCGGGTGCAAACGGAATTGAGCTCTGAGCGCGTGCAGGAGGAGAAGAGCAGGCTACGCAGGCTCCTGCTTGAGAGGAGGGACGCCACGTCGGCCGAGTACGCGGAGATTGCCGCTGGGCGCATACTGCGCAGGCTGCTCTCATGCAGGGAGTTTTCAGAGGCCCTGACCGTGGGCGCGTACCACCCCATAGGCAGCGAGGTGCCCACGCGCGGGATAATGTCAGAAGTCATGTCAGGCGGCAAGGAGCTCTACCTGCCACGGGTGACAGACGACGAGGCAATGGAGTTTTGCCGCGTCCGAGACGTATCGGAGCTCAGGCGGGGCCGCAGGTACAGCGCCATAATGGAGCCGACGGGCCCGTGCGCGGAAGCCTTGTCGCGCGGCCTTGACATGATTATAGTGCCCTCCATAGCCGCGTCAGCCGACGGGTGCAGGCTCGGCTACGGGCGCGGATACTACGACAGGTATCTGGAAGGGCGCAGGGGGGCCGCGACGACAGTATGCGCAATACTCTATGAAAAGCAGGTCACAAAAAGGATCCCGGCCGACCCGCACGACGCAAGAGTGGACATGATAATAACTGAGAAAAAGACGAGATACGTGGGCGGTAGAAGAGAGCGTGCGGCACGTGTCAGATGATCTGGGATCCGCGCGCCTCAAAAAAAAAAGGCGAGTCGGCATCAGGTCTGCGAGGCGCCAAGCTCCTTTGCGCGCGTATCCATGGCGCCCAGGCTCTGGGCGGAGCCTATGTCGCGCCGGTATTCTAGTACCCCGGTCCTGACGCACGAGTCGATTGCCTCGTTGACCTTGTCAGAGGCCCCTTGCACGGTGTCCGACGCGGCGCAAAACGCCACGACCCTGGACCTTTTGAGCGTGCGGTATTTGTTGTACGTGTGGCCGCTGCCAGTGTCCGACGTGACGTCATCGCTGGTGTGATCATGGGCATCAACACCACGATTACTGTCATCAGGGTCGAGCTCCCTGACAAGCAGCCGATAGCACCTCGCGATGTCCTTGCGCTTGATGTTGGTGGCCTGCTCCACATCCTTGAGGTTTCGCGGCGTGGCAGTCTCCCTGCACGCTGCATACAGGGCCGATGCCACAAGGGCCGATGTGGAACGGCCCCGCGCAAGTCCCTTGTCGAGCGCCTTTCTATACACGTAGGCGGCCTTCTCGATCACAGTATCCGAGATTGCCATCTTGTCCTTTAGGCGGTTAAGCTTGTCTAATGCCTGCCTGAAGTTGGGATCAACTGGCTCGTGCACCTGGCTGCGGCTGTCCCACGTACGGAGCCTACACCCGTCACCGTCGACGGCGGCATCGGCGCGCACGCAGGACGCATAGTATGCAGTAACGCCCAGTCTGCCCACCGAGTCGTCGTCCACCTCAAAGCAGGAGGCGCTAGGGCTTGCAGAGGGATACTCCCTTGCAACCAGATACTTGCAGACGCTCGCCTTGTTTGCAAAAGACACCGTATCCCCGGACAGCGTGCCTTCCCACATGCGCGCCAGCACCTCTGACAGTGGCGTCTCCAACACGGACATTATGTTGAGGCACTCCGGATCCCCGAACCGGCTGTTGAACTCCATGAACCTGATTCCGCCCGCGGTCTTGAAGAACCCGCCGTTGAGCACGCCGGTAAACCCGAGGCCTCGTGCGCGCATGTCGTCTATCACTCTGCGCATTATAGTCTGGCAGCCCTCCAGATCCGAATCGGACAGAAACGGGAGCGTGTCGCAGTCAGAAAAGCAGCCCATGCCCCCCGTCCCGGGCCCCCTGTCGCCCTCGAGCCGGTACGGGTAGTCGTATGTGGCGGGGGACATTACAAGATGCGTCCCGTCGGTGAGTCCCATTATGGTAAACTCAAGCCCGTCCAGCTTCTCGACTAGCAGCACCTGCTGCCGGCCGCCGTGCGCGCCAAGCAGTTCTGAGGCATACCTAGCGCACTCCTCGTATGACGCCAGGTGCTCCGGCATCACCTTGACTCCCTTGCCCCCCGTCAGCCCCTGCGGCTTTACCACGAGGTGCATGCCGCGGGACTCAAACTCGGATATCGCATCGCCAAGCTGCCGCTCGTCCCGCACAACCCTGTAAAGCGGGGTATACTCGGGGCAGAGCCGGCTCATCATCTCCATTGCATACACCTTGTCCCACTCTATGCGGGTGGCGGATTTGGTGCCGCCCACCGCCTTGAAACCTTCGCGTACAAGGGCGTCCACCACCCCGTTGGCAAGCGGCTCGTCGGCGTTTACAAATGCATAATCTACAGAGTGCAGACGGGCATATTCCAGCACGGTATCCGGGTCGCTGGGATTGCCGATTGTGTAATCACCGCCGGATCGCCTCGTACAGTCCGCAATGAGCGGGTTTTCGTGGGGCATGACGGCGTACACGAGGGGCGCGTCCCGACTGCTGCCGTCGCCGGAAGAACTCTGTATTTCTGCCGCGCCTGCCGGTTTTGTCGCCGCGCCTGCAAGGTTTAGCGCAAAGGAGGCCTCGCGTCCGCCCCCGCCCACCAAGAGAAACTTCATTCGGGTCGTAGTGACGGCGGGGTATGAACGTAATTAAAAGATTGGACGCGTACGGCACATCTTCAGCGTGCCACATGCGGCGGCAAAGCATGCGCATGCCGGAACCGGCCCATGCCAGGCCCTGCTGCCGCGCGCGGTGCCGTCGCCATCCCCACCGTCGCCGCCGCCGCCCCCAAGCATGCCATCGCGCGGGGCGGCCCCGATCCTAGCTTTATAATGCAGCGCGCAGATGCCACAACCAAGGGCCGACAATGGAGTTATCTCAGAAATTCGATGCCAAGCGCATAGAATTGCGCGTAAGGGGTTATCTGGCCGAGACCGACGTCGCGTCGGATCTGCTCGAGTCCGTCAAGGACAGAGAAAAGGCCAGGTTCATAGAGGGGCCTCCTACCATGAACGGCCCGCCGCATGTGGGGCACCTGAGGGGCAGGATAATCAAGGACCTGTGGTACAGGTTCAGCACGCTGCGCGGCGCGTATGTAGAGTTCAACGCCGGATGGGACACACAGGGGCTGCCAATCGAGCTGCAGGCAGAAAAGGAGCTCGGGGTGACCGGCGGCAAGGCAGAGGCAATCGAGAGGTTTGGAATAGAGCGCATCGTGGCCGAGTGCAAAAAGATAGTCGCAAAGAACACCACGGAGTGGGAGGAGGCAGATAGGCAGCTTGGCATATCGCTTGATCATGACAAGGCATATCGCACCTTTGATGACGAGTTCATAGAGCGCGAGTGGAAGATACTAAAAAGTGCAAAGGAGTCCGGCGTCATAAGGGAGGACTATACCGTAATCGCATACTGCCCGAGCTGCCAGACGTCGCTGAGCCACGCCGAGGTCGGGCAGGGATACAAGGAGGTGGTGGACCCCTCGCTGTATTATACGGTAGAGTTGGAAGGGGAGGCAGGCAGCGGCCAAGACGGCCGCGCCCACCTTGTAGTGTGGACCACCATGCCGTTTACGCTGCTGACTGACGCAATGGTCGGCGTCCACCCCGACGAGGAGTACGCGTACGTCAGGGTCAAGCAGGATTCTGACGGCAACGGTAGTGACGGCAACGGTAGGGTATGGGTAGTGGGCAAGACCCGGCTGGACGGGTTCCTATCGGAGATAAAGGCAGAGTCACACGAGATCATAAAGGTCGCAAAGGGCTCCAGCCTTAACGGCCTCGGCTACAGGCACCCCCTACGCGACGCCGTACCGGGGCTTGACGCAATGCTCAAGAGGCATCCGGACAAGTACCACAAGGTCGTGGCCGAGGAGTTTGTCGACGTCAATGCCGGAAGCGGCCTTGTGCACATAGCGCCCGCAAACGGCGAGGAGGACATCAAGGTGGCCGCCAAGCGGGGCGTCGAGGTCTTCTGCCCCATTGACGACCAGGTGCGGTTCACCTGGGAGGCCGGCGACAGGTATGCCGGCATGCCCGTCAGGGACGCGGACCGCGCGATAGTAGAGGAGTTGAGGACGCGCGGCGCCCTGGTAAGGATAGGCCGGATAAAGCACAGTTATCCGCACTGCTGGCGCTCCGGACACGCGCTCGTATGGCTTGCGCGCAGGGGGTATTTTTACGACACCGGCGCGATAGGGGACAACGCCACGAGGGCCGCCGAGGAAGCCGAGTACTTTTTTGAGCAGCCAAGAAACAGGTTCCTTGGCATAATAAACGACAGGCACCCCTGGTGCATATCAAGGGAGCGCATATGGGGATGCCCGCTGCCCGTGTGGAAGTGCAACGACTGCCAGGAATCCACGTGGCTCTATTCCAGATCCGAGATAGTGAACAGCTCGGTGTATCTTCCCGACGGGGTTGATTTTGAGCTGCACAGGCCCTGGATTGACAACGTAAAGGTGCGGTGCGGCAGCTGCAGCGGCGTGAACACGACAAGGGAGGACTTTGTGCTTGACACGTGGCACAACAGCGGCTCGGCCCCGTGGTCGTCGCTTGACGACTACACATACCACAGCGACGTGCCGGTCCCGTTCCTGACAGAGGGGATTGACCAGACGCGCGGATGGGCCTACACGCTGCTCCTTGAGAACGTCATACTCAGGGGGGAGCCCGTGGCCCCGTTCAGGGCGTTCCTGTTTCAGGGGCACGTGCTTGACGAGAACGGCCAAAAGATGAGCAAGAGCAAGGGAAACGTCCTAGGTGGGAGAAAGCTGCTCGAGGACCACCCGGCCGACATGATCCGCCTGTACTGCATGTGGAAGGCCTCGCCGATAGAGCCCCTGAGCTTTAGCATACAGGAGATGAACGCCAGGCCGCACCAGACCATCAGCACGCTATACAACCTGCACCTGTACTTTGCGCAGAACAGCCGATACGACGGGTTCGACGAATCGGTGCACACAGTACAGTGGGCGGGCGGCCAGGACCTGCTAAGGAAGCCGGAGAGGTGGCTGCTCTCAAAGCTGCAGAGGCTAATATGCGGAGTGACGGAGAGAAACGAGAGGTGCAGGTTCCACGAGGCGGCCAGGGCGCTAGACGACTATATCGTCAACACATTCAGCCAGACGTACGTGAGGATGACAAGGGCGGAGATATGGAACGAGGAGGACGACAACAAAGACAGAAGGCTAGCCATATACGCGGTACTGTGCCACGTGCTCAGGGCGCTTGACGTAATGGTGCACCCGCTGTGCCCGTTTGTTACAGAATACCTGTGGCAGTCCGCATTTGGTTCCGGCGGTGCAGGCGGCGGCAGCGGCGTGGTGGGCAAAAGCATACTGCTCTCAGCATGGCCCAAGCGCGATGCCGGCATGGAGGACTCCGCGCTTGAAGAGTCATTTGACCTGATGACAGGCGCGATATCGGCATGCGGTGCGGCCCGCATGTCCAAGAAATTGAAGGGAAGGTGGCCGCTTGATGAGGCGGTCATATGCGTGCGCGCAGGGCAAAAGTCAAGGCTCGAGCCGCTTGCCACGATGCTCCAAGAGCAGATCAACGTCGAGAGGCTCTCAATTGTGGAGGCGGAGCACATGGGCGGTGGTGGCAACGGTGGCAGTGGCGGCGGCGCGGGAGACAGTACAGGCGACGCTGGCGGCAGCGGCAGCAACAGCGGCAGCAGCGTCGCGGCCGGCGAGTCGGCCGCAAGGCTGGCCCTGGAACTCGAGGAGATCGGCATGCCTATCACCATAACGGCAGAGCTCAACGGCAAGAGCGCGGGCCCAAAGGCCAAAAGGCACATGCCGAACCTGGTAAAAAAGTTTGGAGAGACACGGCCAAAGGAGATTGCCGAGTCGCTGCGCCGCCGCGGCTCCCACGACGTGCGCGTCGAAGACGGCGTTACAATAAGCCTTGACGGCGAGGATGTTGCAATAGGATACGGCGCGGCCGAGGGATACGCGACTGCCTCGAGGGGCGCCGGCGCCGACAGCTGCGCCGTATTTCTGACCACGTCAAGGAACAGGGAGATGACTGCAAAGGGGCTCGTAAAGGACGTCGCAAGGAGGCTGCAGGCGCTCAGAAAGGAGAGGGGTTACAATCCCACCGACATGCTGGAGCGCGCATCGATACTGGGGCTGACTGCAGAGCAGAAAGAGATGCTAGAGGAGAAGGCCGGCGAGCTCGCGTTCCTAGTCAGGGTGCGCGGGGTAAACTTTGAGGAGACCTGCGGCGCCTACAAGGACGAGGACATAGACGGCCAGGGGATCAGGGTGTCCGTAGAATAGCTTTTATGTGAATATCGGTGCACGACAGCATGGCGGGGACGGGTCGCACTGCAAAGCCGAGCGCGGCGAAGAGAAAGAAGGGCGGTTCGGCCGCCTCTGGGCGGAAAAAGCCGCCCGGCGTAATCGGGATCACGGTACTTGAAAAGAACGGCCTCGACGTCGACGCGCTGATAAGCGAGCTTGTGCGCAACGCCGCCGTCGAGTTCACCGCGTACTATTACTTTACCAACCTCAGGGCGCACTGCACCGGAATGGAGGGCGAGGGGCTAAAGGGAATAATAGAGGACGCAAGGCTGGAGGATCTGAGCCACTTCGAGTCGTGCATAGAGCGCATATACCAGCTCGGAGGATCACTGCCCAACGACGCGACGGAGTTCATACGCATGTCGGGGTGCGACTTTCTAAAGCTGCCACCAGATCCGACTGACCACAAGGCGATACTTGAAAAGTGCCTCAAGGCAGAGCAGGGGGCCATAGTCAACTGGAACAACGTATGCAACATGACGATCGGCAAGGATCCGGCCACGTACGACATCGCAAAGGACATACTGGCCGAGGAGATAGAGCACGAGTCGTGGTTTCTGGAGCTCCTGTACGGCAGGCCGTCCGGACACATGAGGCGCAAGTATTCCGGGGAGAGGCCGCATACAAGAAAGCATTCGCGCGCGCTCGACATGGCGTGACCGGGCAGTAGCCGCACCGCGGCAATTTGGCAGGTTTTGTTGCAATTACAGCGTAAAAAGGCTGCGCCGCAAATCTAGGCAATACGCGCCGGCCACTGCGCGGATTTGGAAAACGGCGGCCCACTGCGAACTTTACGCAGGCGCATGCCGGCGCATGTGCAATAGAACCCACGCACGCCAGCCCGGTTCACGGTTAAATACGAAATCACACAATGTAATTCATGGTAAAGCAGGTAAGCCTTGACGCGTGGCAGGTCCAGCGCTTGCAGAATCTACTCATGATGGGCTCGGATATTGCATCAAAGACTGACAGGTCCATAATACTGTACAGGCAGACGCTGGAGGAGGAGGACGGGTGCTACGAGGAGATCGTATGCACGCTTACCGCGGGCTTTGTCATAGAGCAGATAGTCACGTCCGGGGGGATGCTGGTGCCGAGTTTTCGACGCCAAGTGGTGCATTCCATAGTCGAGTACCCGCAGGTGCTTCTTGGCCAGAGCAAGGACAGGTTCGCGGATGTAACAAGCAGGCTTGAGGAGCAGCTCGGGATACAGGAAGAAGACGAAGAGGTGCCAGGCTGACAGGAGATAGCGGCGCGGCCAGAACGTAGGCCGCGGCCGGCATGCAGACGTTTTTGTGACCATGGCAGGAACCGCAAGTCACAGTCGTTAAATTACGGCGCCAAGCCGATACAGACATGCGCCTCTTGGAATACCAGGCAAAGGAGCTGTTCAGGGAATACGGCATAAGGCTTCTTGACGGCAGGTCATCGACCAGCATCGGGGAGGCCAGGGGGCACGCCGGGGAGCTCGGGTATCCGTTTGTGATAAAGATACAGGTGCCAGTCGGAGGAAGGGGCAAGGCCGGCGGCGTCCAGTCCTGCAACAACCCAGACGAGTTTGAGATAAGGTACCCGCAGGTCATGAACCTGGTGATAAAGGGCGAGAAGGCAAGGGCCGTGCTCCTTGAAAAGATGGCCGACATCAAAAAGGAGCTGTACGTGTCGCTGTTTCTGAACCGCTCAAAGAGGTGTTACACGATAATAGCGTCATCTGAGGGCGGAGTCGAGATCGAGTCGGTAAAAAGCCAGACCATAAGGGAGGTCGGCATGGGCGACGTATCGCGCGAGACCGCCCTGGAGGTCGCAGGCCAGATCGGCCTTGACGGGAGGCTGGCAGACGGCTTTGCAGACATTCTGGTCAGACTCTCGAGGCTGACTGTAGAGAAGGAGGCCGAGCTCGCAGAGATAAATCCGCTGGCAATTACTCCGGGCGACTCCATAATAGCGCTCGACGGCAAGTTTGTGACAGACGACAACTCCAACTTCCGCCACCCCGAACTGGCCAAATACCAGGAAAAGTCAGAGATAGAGGAAAGGGCCGAGAAGAGCGGGTTCTCGCTTGTCGAGCTTGACGGCGACATCGCGGTAGTAGGGAACGGCGCGGGACTGGTAATGTCAACGTTTGACATGCTGTCAGACAACGGCGGCAAGCCGGCGTGCTTTCTTGACGTGGGCGGAGGCGCCACCACCGAGTCCGTATACGAGGCCCTCACGCTGATAAGCCGCATAAGGGGCGTCAAGAGCATACTTGTGAACCTGTACGGGGGCATAGTCAAGACGACAGTGGTGGCCGAGGCCTTCCTGAGGGCGTACGAGTCGGGCCTGATAGACATGCCGGTATACGCCAAGTTGAAGGGAACCGAGTCCGACAAGGCCAAGGAGATGCTAAGGGATTCAAGGACCGAGATGTTTGATTCTGTAGAGGGCGCCATAAACGCGGCCGTTCTTGGGGGCAAGAAGAGTTGAAGGACATATTCGAGGTGCTGAGGGGAAACCCGGGCGACGCGGACCACAACAAAAAGGGCGTCATAGTGCAGGGGATAACCGGAGCATACGGCTCGCTGCATACAAGAAACATGATTTCATACGGGACCAACGTGGTGGCAGGCGTAACCCCCGGCAAGGGAGGGCAGAAGTTTGACGACGCCATACCCATATACAACACGATGTCCGAGGCAGTGGAGGCGACGGGCGCCAGGATATCGGCCGTGTTCGTCCCGGCAAAGTTCTTTCTGGGCGCCGCAAAGGAGGCGCTTGAGGCCGGAATCGAGCTGCTGGTCGCGATACCGGAGCACATACCGATACGCGACACCATGAGCGCGCTGGACATGGCGCAGAAAAAGGACGCCAGGATCATAGGCCCCAACACGCCGGGAATAATGATGCCTGGAATCATAAAGATAGGCATAATGCCTCCCACGCCGTTCAAGCCCGGCAAGATAGCGGTACTCTCAAAGAGCGGCACCCTGCTGTATGAGATATCCGACGCGCTGAGCAGCGCGGGATTCGGGCAGGCGATCACCATAGGAATAGGCGGGGATCCAGTGAACGGGACCAGGCTGATCGACGCGTTTGAGATGATCAGGGACGTGCCGGACATAGACGGCATGGTGGTAGTGGGGGAGATAGGCGGCGACTCTGAGGAGATGCTGGCGCAGCTCATAATGGACACGGGGTTTGCAAAGCCTACGGTCGCGTATATCGCCGGAAGGGCGGCCCCCAAGGAGAAGCGCATGGGGCATGCGGGCGCAATCGTAATGGGCACGTACGGCTCCGCAGAGTCAAAGATATCCATGTTCAACAAGGCAAACATCCCGGTTGCAAAGAGGCCCGCCGAGGTGCCGGTCCTGCTTGCCAAAAAGATGGAGAACGGTGACGGGGGCGGCAGTCCAGGCACAACAGGCGGCGGCGATTAGAATAAAAAGAGCAAGGGAGGCGATGCAGTGATGCCCATTACAGACCCGGAAAAAAAGCGCATAGCCCAGCAGGCGCGCCTAGTCATGAAGATATGCTTCAACTGCGGCTGCCGCAACGACATAGGCGCGACCAGATGCCGCAAGTGCCGCAACCCGTACCTCCGGCTCAAGAACCGCAACCTAGGCATCAAAAAATAGCGCGGTGACCATACTGAAAACCGGTATCCCGCTGCAGATTTCGCAAGAGCAGGCCGTGAAGACCACGGTTTCGCGCGGTGGCGGCAGAAGGGCGGGCCGGAACTCTAATACGCGCGCTAGGTCAGCGGCAGACTCTCTGCGAATAGTCGGTTGCAAACGCGCCCCAGTGGCCCGCTGCAAACGGATACGACGGGTCGTCGAATCTTTTCACCGTCATCTCAGTAATGGTGCCGTCCGAATCTGCCAAGTAGGAGTCAAGGTAGAACGGCCCGTTGCTCACCGCCGAGTGCCCCCTGGTGTCTATCCACGATATGGCCGCGTCGTACCGCTCGTTTACGTACGCGGTTGTCCTGTCCGCATACAGAAAGTCGGGCACGTGGCCGTCGTGGTTCGTGTCCTTGAGCGCGACCAAGTGACCCCTTATCAGGGCAACGTCGGAGGCGTCAAGCATGTCAAGCCAGCTTACGCCATGGTCAGATGCCGCGGCCGAGTCCCAATGGGTCTGGTTGTTGTTAACCGCTGACTCCATGGCGGCGTATACCTCCCAGGGCAGCGTGCTCCACGTGGCTGCGACGGCAGCAATCTCGGCCTCGTCAAAATGCCAATAATCCAGATACACCTCGATCGTGTCCCGGCCCGCGTCCGGAACCCTCAACCCCACCGGAATGCTCGGATTGTTGGCCAGTTCGTTATTCTCGATGGCGAACCATACGGGATAAAATATGTCATTCATGTCCATCGGCAGGCCGTGGTGCCACTTTGAGAGGCGGAGATCGATCGTAACCTTGCTGATGGCGTTCGCGTCTGGAGGCAGTTCGACCCACGCGCGATTCTCTACGCTCCAAGTCATTGTACCCGACGGCACCGCAAGCACGCCGTCAGGTCCCGCAGTCTCCACAGAAGTCCAGACGTTCCTTGCAGGTATCAAGTCCGCAGTATGCGGATTGCGCACCGCTCCCGGGTCGCGCAAAAGCGACCACACGACAAGACTGTACGAGTCAGACAACCCTCCGACCGGGTTCCAGGAGCTCTGCGCCACGTGGCGCACGCCGATGTCGAGGTTGGTGCCACCGTCCGGCAGCTGCGCGTTGATCGGCGTGAACCTGTTTGCGATTCCAGAGCCCTGAGCGCTTACCGCGCCCGTGATGCCGTCCCTTACCGCGTACGACTCGTGCTCAACGGCAAGAAAGATGCGGACGGATTCTTGGACGCCAAGCTCAGCCGCATCCTTTATCAGAGTCGCCCTCTCGTCCTGCGAACCATACTCCATACGGTAGAGGGACTGTGTCCAACCGTCAAGCTCCTCGTTCTCATAATTCCACAGGTGATCCTCCAGGCCGCCCGGAAGGTTGCCCCTCCAAGGGGCGTAGAATGTTGCAAGTATGGTATTGTCATATTTGATCGCCCCGAGGCCGCCCCAGGCCTCCGTGTACAGATGCCATATCTGATCCGCGGGGTCGGAGCTGTACACGTCGCGGAATGCGGCGTACAGATCCCCGTATACCGTCTCCACTGCAAAGCCTGCCCTGTCAAGATCCGCCACGAGTCTCTCCCCTATCGATGTACGCACCGCGTCGTCGTTTCTGACGAATACCGTTATCTCTATGGGCTGGCCCCCGTAGGTCCACCTGCCGTCAGAATCCTTCGAGGCGCCCGCCGGAACAAGGGCCTCTTCAAAGAGGCGGTCGGCCTCCCCCGGGTCGTACCGCAGTCCGAGGGGTGCCAGCACGTCCTGCGCCAGGCCGTAGTCTGGATGCTCCGGGGTTATGGCAGAAAAGAGCTCGGAGCCCGAGCCGGGCAGATCGTTTGCAGTTATGCCATTCCGGTCTACCAGATAGTTAATCGCGTATCTGGCCTTTTGCAGCGAGAACGGGTTGAATCCATTTGTGTGATCGTCTGTGGGGTTTACATACATCGAGTAGATGGTGCCGCCCGTAGACTGTAGCACCTGGTGTCCTGCATCGCGCACCGCCTGAGACTCGTCTTTGGATATAGGGAGATAGTACATGTCGATGTCCCCGGCTATCAGGTTGTCCACGGCCGCGGCCGGATCCTGCTTGATGAACGTCACGTTGTCCACGTACGCTCCCGCCGCCGAGGCGTCCTGCGGCACGATTGCGGCGGCAGCGGCCATTGCCGCGACCAGCACCACGACGGAGGCCAGTACCGGAGAAGGGTGCCGCAACAGCGTGCTCACAGGGCAACTGAGGATGTCAGGTTTAAAAACATTCAAGATACAGCGGAAACCCGCCGCGCGACGCGTGACTCGATACAGTATCTTCCGGCACCGGGGTGACGGCGGCCTGATGCGCGGTCAGGCAGGGGCCTGCAGGTCCCCAGCAAACGAGCAAAAGACAAAAAAGCGGCGTATTGCAGGTCAAAACGGACCGGTCGTCTAGCCTGGTTTGGATGACGCACTCACACTGCGTAAGGCACAGCCCGCAAAGGTCGTGGGTCCGAATCCCACCCGGTCCATTTTTTCTATTCATATTCAAGGAAGCAGTTTTGGGATTATGCCACATACAACGGGCGCCGGGATCTTCATGCGGGGTGAATGCATCCGGGTTAGCCCAGTACAACGAGGCGTTGCGGTCCCGAATGGCAGGGCCGCTACACGCGTGCGAGGTCCTGCCACATGACTAGCATAACCACATTGCAACCCGGCACCAGCAACCGGAAATCCGGCCTTAAATCAAAACTGGAGATCCTAGGGAGGAAGTTGGGCGGAACTTCAAGAAACCTGTTGGAATCAGACGAGAACGTCGCAAGGTGGCACACGAACCTTGCGCGCGCAAGCCAGATCACGGCAGACGTGCGCCTAAGGCGGCTCAACATGTTCTACAAGAACACTGGCATAACCCCCGCCATGATGGTCGCGACGGGAAAGGAGAACAGCATGAGGGCCGAGGACATGATACTCGACTATGTGACGTGGATGGAGTCGCAAAAGTACGCGCCGGGGTACATAGAGGACGTCGTAAAGGCGCTCAAGTCGTGGCTGACATACAACTATAGTGTCGATCAAAAGTTTTGGAACTTGATGGATCTTCGTTCTATGTAATTCATGACGTCGAGATCTGATTTGTGG
>JAGWAX010000008.1 GCA_021296175.1 Nitrosopumilaceae archaeon
GCAAAGGGGGTCCGAGGCCCGCGGCCGACGCGTACGGGGATTACGTCAAAAACGTCCCGCTCATACGCGACGAACCGCCAAGGGCATCGAACCCGGGCAACAGATGCTATGTGAAGCAGTTATCACCCACGCCTGCGTATGGCCCTTGTTGGGCCTGGGGACTGACAGCACAATACTCGGCATGAGGGTGGGCAACAGATTAGTCCATTGTGAGCGGAAAGCAAAATACCGCGCAGACGGTGAATGGGAGGATTCCGCCGGATCAGGCGCACACAACGTTTTGACTGCAAGGGAGGTGATAAAGTGATCAACATAGGAATAGACGTACACAAGGTTAGATGCGTTGCAACGATCAAGAGCGGCCGCGGAAGGAAGCTGGAGCAGCTGGACTTTGCCAACGACAAAGACGGGATAAACGGGTTCATAGGGCACGTCAAGGAAGGGTACGGCCGCAGGGGACCTGCCAGGGCCGTCTGCGAGTCGACCGCGAACTACTGGATCCGGCTGCACGACACGCTTGAGAGGCACGGAATCGACACGGCCCTGGCGCACCCTGCCAAGACCAAGGTGATAGCCCATGCAAAACTCAGGGACGACAAGCTGGACTCCGAGATGCTGGCGGACCTGCTGAGATCGGGCATGATATACGAGTCGTTCGTGCCCGACAAACACTACAGGGACCTGAGGAGCATGGTGAGGACCAGGCTCGGATGCGTGCGCGAGTCCACGCGGCACAAGAACCGGATTCATGCCATACTTGCCAAGTACGACCACGCGCCGCCGGCGCGCGGCCTGTTCTCGAAGCTCGGCATGCTGTGGCTCTCGCAGATAGAGCTCTCGGACACGGACAGGATGTCGGTGGACGTGCACGTAGATGCAGTTGAGATGGCGACCCGGCATGTGACGAGGATAGAGTCAAGTATTGCAAGGATTGCAAGCGACGACGACAGGGCCAGGCTGCTCACGACCATACCGGGGATAAGCTACGTGACTGCGATAACCCTGATAGCCGAGACGGTGGACACCAGCAGGTTCAGAACCGCCGAAAAATTTGCCGCAAGCGGCGGGGTGATACCCTCGCACCGCAACAGCGCGTCGACGTACCGCGGGGGCTGTGGATGCGCAACGCGACAGTCGAGGCGGCCGCCACGACGATACGGCACGACGAGCAGTACATGGAACTGAGATCCGTTAGCCCGGACCGCCCGGATCAAACGGCACTCCTGCAATGCTGCAAAGGAGAACCAGAACTGCCACGTGTACGATTGAAGACAGCGTAATGTCCGCCGGGTCTGTCCCCCCCCCCTGCGGCGCTCTATGGCCCACATGTTGTACATGAACAGCGAGGTGTAGAACAGCATCAGGCGGAACGCCAGATCACGGCTAGTGGTCCACGGCCTGACCTCCTCGATCTGCCGATAGCCGGTCTCGATGCCCCATCTCCTCCGGTAATCCTCCGGCAGCTTTCTTATCTCGCGCCGCACGCGCGCTGCGGCAAGGTTGGTGGCAAACACTACGTACATCTCCATGATCTTCTGGTCCCTCGTTCTTTTCTTGCCACCCTTCTTTTCCGGTTCGTAATCCCCCACCTCGGACCACTTCTTGACCCCCTGTATGACCAGCCTGTACGTGACCGACTGGCCCATGGCGTTCCTCATCACGTATGCGGATACGGCGGCCCTCCTCCCGCGGTGGTGCTCCAAGATGGCCTTTTTGATCCCGGGGGTCTTTGTGGCCGGCATGAGAAATTTTTTGTCCAGCCCGTTCAAGGCCAGCATCACATCCACCGCGAAGAACTCGCGGTCGACGAGCATGAGGCGCGGGCGGATCCTGTACCCGTCCAGAATGTGAACAAATCGACGCACAAAATCCACGTTGTCCATGTCGCGGGTAAACCTTGCGCAGTCCAGTATCGCGTTTATCGGCCCCGCCACGACCTGCATCGTGGCGTACGCCTCGAACCTGTTGGTGCCGTTCTTGCGCGCCGAGAATACCAGGAACAGCATGCTGCCCGCGTCAAACCGCGGTATGAGGTGCTTGTCGATTGCCACCAGCACGTCTCCGCCCCCGCGCATTCCGGCCCTCTTGGCAAGGTGCACCGTGTGCCCCAGCATCTCGCCGCAGAAGGCCTCGGCCCTGCCGGGGCAGACGGTATGTAACGCGTTCCGGAACCACCTCCCCGTGGGCATCCTTTTCGAGGCGCCGAGGTTCCTGGCCGCGGCCTCGGCCGTGGTGCGCTTGCTGCGCATCTCGACCAGAATCGCCGTCCACTCCGACAGCCCGTACGCAGTCTTGCGTTTTGTAGAGAACGATACGCCGGACACGGCCAGCAGGCCGGACAAGATATTAACGATCCTTGAGCCTGCATGTTCGCGGCGCGCCTGCCCGCCCTTTTGCTTAGTCACAATTGGGGCGGGCGTGGACGCCGTCATATAGATCTGGCGGTATTTGATCATGTCATTCAGGCAGTCTGCGTCATGGCGCAACTGGACAATGTGCGGATCTGGCATCTGCTGGGACCTGACGTGTCCGGGCTTCATTTCCATGTACTGTCAAGAGTGGAACTAATAAAAGGGTCAAAGAAATGGCGAAATACCTTGAATCCCACACCCGGCTCGGCGGCTACCATCATGCGCCCAGGACCAGCCGCGGCCACGTACCCCGGAGGCGCGCGCACCTGACGCAGGAGCTTGGCGATTCGGACGCCGCCTTTATGGCGCAGATCGAGGAGTTTGGGATTCGCGCCGGAGGCATACACAGGAATCGGGGGGCAAAGGAGCTGATGCACCAGACAGTAAAGCGCGGCGAGGGCTCAATATGCTCGACGGGTTCTATTACGGTAAATACGGGAAGATACACTGGCCGCTCCCCCGACGACAGGTTCATCGTGGACGATGAGACGACGCACGATACGGTGGACTGGGGCAAGATCAACCACGGGTTTTCGCCAGAAAAGTTTGACGCCCTGCTCGACAGGATGAAAAAGCACGCCAGAGGCAGGGAGCTCTTTGTGTTTGACGGGTTTGCGGGGGCCGACCCCAAGCAGCGGCTGCCCATACGGGTGATAAACGACCGCGCATGGCAGAGCCTCTTTAGCAACTGCATGTTCATACATCCCACCGCCGCGGAGCTAAAGACGCACCGCCCGGAGCTTACAGTCTTGTGCACAAACGACTTTGACGCCGTACCCGAGAGAGACGGGACCCGCTCAAACGCGTTCATAATAATAAACCTCTCAAAGAGGATCGTGATAATAGGGGGCACCAGATACGCCGGCGAGATAAAAAAGTCGGTCTTTTCTGTAATGAACTACCTTCTGCCCGACCGCGGCGTCTTTCCCATGCACTGCTCTGCAAACATCGGCAAGAAAGACAACGACACGGCCCTCTTCTTCGGACTGTCAGGCACGGGCAAGACCTCGCTGTCGGCCGATCCAGACAGGATGCTGATAGGCGACGACGAGCACGGGTGGTCCGACGGCGGCACGTTCAACTTTGAGGGCGGCTGCTATGCAAAGTGTATAAACCTCAGCAGAGAGGCCGAGCCGGAGATATGGGACGCGATACGCCCAGGAGCCGTCCTTGAGAACGTCGCGCTGGGGCCCGGAAACGTTCCCGACTATTCGGACAGCTCGCTGACGGAGAATACAAGGGCCGCGTACCCGCTTGAGCACATCCCGGGGGCAAGGATACCAGGCGTGGGCGGAAACCCGCGCGTCGTGATATTCCTGACTGCCGACGCGCTGGGGGTGCTGCCGCCCGTCTCCAGGCTGACTGCCGACGGGGCGATGTACCACTTCATGTCAGGGTATACGAGCAAGCTTGCAGGCACCGAGCGCGGCATAAAGGAGCCAAAGTCGGTCTTTTCGGAATGCTTCGGGGCCCCGTTCATGCCGAGGCCCGCATCCGTATACGCAAAGATGCTCGGCGAGAAGATTGCAAGGCACAAATCCTCGGTGTACCTGATCAATACGGGCTGGTCCGGCGGCCCCTACGGGGTTGGAAAGCGCATAAGCATCGGGTACAGCAGGGCGATGGTGACCGCCGCGCTTACGGGCTCGATAAACGGTGCTCCGTACGTGCACAACGATCTGTTCAACCTGGACGTCCCGAGCGCCGTGGACGGCGTGCCGTCTGGGATACTGGATCCGCGCAACACGTGGGAATGCAAGGACACGTACGATGCCACGGCCGAGAAGCTGGCGCAAATGTTTGTAGACAACTTTGCAAGGTTTACGGGCGTGCCGCCCAACATAATAGCTGCAGGTCCGTCCCCGGGCGCGGCCTCATAGCGGTCACCGGCTCTGTCCACCGCGCGTGTGGAACGCGACGCCCAGCGCGCCTATCACGGCCACCACGGCCGCAATTATTGCAATCTGCCGCATCGGCAGGGACTCAGACGGCGAGAACGCGACGCGTTGCGGCACGTCACGGCTCGGATGGTCAGGTGTTGGCGCGCCCGGTTCGTCAGGATATCCGACGCGTACCATGTCGTACGCGGCGTACGTGTCGTTGCCGGACGTTATCCTTGCGTCTATCCAATACGTGCCATTCTGCAGCACCTCAAGCGAGGGGTACGCGCCGCCCATCGGGGTGGCCGTGACGGAGACGGACTCCTCAGAGACGCTGTCAATTACGTCAATCTTTGCAAACTCCCAGCCGTTGGGGTGCGACACTGCAAGGTCCAGGCGCCCGGCCGCGTTGGCGCCCCGCAGGTCCGAGTACGACACGGTCGCGTCAACAGAGCCGCGCGTGTGGTGCAGCAGGAACGGCACCGCATACTCAGAACCGTTGTACGTTATGACGACGCGTCCCTCGTGCTCTCCGTACGGCCCGTGCCCCAAAGGCGCCGGTGCAGGGGTGGCACCGCCGACGGCGCCGGTGTAGTTGGATGTGACCGTCATGCGGGCAAGGACGGAGTCGGCCTCAATTATGTGTGAAAAGTCCACAAAGCTCGGCCCCTCAAACCGGACGCCAATCAGTCCTGCCTCGAGGGGAACCCTCTTGCTGGTGTCCACGCCGATTCCGCTGCCGCTGCCGCCATCATCATGTGATGCCGCGAGCCTTACTGAACGCAGCCCGAGCGCCACCTCGGAGGTGCGGTCCTTCTCCGACGTGGCAAGCACAAAGCTCGGCGGGAGTACCGCAATGTCAGCCCCGTACGCCCGGGTGATGTTGAGCCGCCCGGAGCCGGTCTCGTGTATAGACAGTTCCTGCCCGTACGCGTCCATGACGGGGTCGGCGGTATTCATTATGATGGACTTTAACTCGTGCCTGTCAAGCCCGGGGTTTCTCTCCAGAAGCAGCGCCGCGGCGCCGCTTGCATGCGGCGCCGCATAGCTGGTCCCGCTCATTATCTCGTATATGGAGCCGGCCTGGGTGGTGTTGATGTACGCGCCCGGGGCCACCACGTCAGGCTTGATGAAGAACGGCATGACCGGCCCCCTCGAGCTGAAGTGCACCACAAAGTCAGGATTGTGGAACAGGTGGAGCAGCGCGTCTGAGGCAGTGCCGTTGGCCAAGAGCTCCAGAAGCTCGAGTCCCTCCACGCGTTCCATGGACACCACGGGTATGCGAGGCTCGTATCCGGGTTCTGCAAACTCGTGGGCGAGCTCGCCTAGGAACATGCCGTCGACGTTGTTGTATACAATCAGGGCGGCCGCGCCCGCGTCCGCGGCGTGCGACTCTTTGAGTGAAAAATACAAGAGCTCGCCCTCCACGTCGCTTCCGCGCTCGGCAATTACAATGGCGCCCCTTGCGTCAACGCCCTCAAAGTCCGACTCCTTGGCATATCCGGCAGATACGAGCCCGGCGTCGATCGGTTCGGCGAGGGACTCCGAGCCGACCATGGGTATTACCGTATATGAGAAGGAGCCTGCAACGTCCAGTGTAGCGACCAAGCTTGACGTCAGGTTGTTGTACGTCGCCCCTACCGTAAGGGAGCCGCTGCTGCGCCCCGGGCTCCCAATCGTGGACGTTCCGGGCCCGTCGTTTCCGGCCGCCACCACCACAAGCACGCCGCGCCCGAGCGCCTCGTTTATCGCGTCCTCGATCACGCTGTTTCTAGTGCTTACGCCCATGCTGATGTTTATCACGTCGGCGCCGTCCTCGACGGCCCTTGTGACGGCCCTGGCGATAAGCTCGGAGGAGACATTGCTGCCGTCTTCGGACACCTTGTAGGCGAGTATTCTGGACTTTGGGGCAACGCCCTGGAGGCCGCCGTCGGCCGATGCCACTCCGGCCACCTGCGTGCCGTGCCCGTCCGTGTCAAGCGGCGCGTTTACATCGTCCCCCCACAGAAAGTTATAGCCGCCGGCCACCTTGCCGTCCCCCCGCCATCCAAGCAGGTCCTGATGCTCATAGTCAACCCCGGTGTCGATTACCGCAATCAGTATGCCCTCGCCGCCTATGCCGTCAAGCCGTGGAACGTCGCCCCCCACAAACGGCACGCTCCGCTCAAGGTATGTCCGGACTCCGTCATCCCCGCCATGCGTAAAGCCCGACGACGCCAGCATGGCGATGACGAGCGCGGCCGCAATCGTGGCGGACGTCACGACGGCGGCAGCGGATGTAGGGGTGTACGCGGGCAGATTATCGTCGTGCATCTTGCAGGAATCGCGTCCGGTGCTGCCAGAGGGCCGCATGACGTGGCCCTCTGTCACGTCAGGTAAAAACGATTGCAGGGCCGCGGCAGCATCGGCGCGCCCGCCGCAGCCCTGGTGAAAAACCAATAAATTACGTCCCAAGGGGGTCCAGCCATGGGAAAATACACACTTCCTGAGATGCCCTACGCGTACGACGCGCTAGAGCCATACATAGACGCAAGGACCATGGAGATACACCATACCAAGCACCACCAGACGTATACGGACAAGCTGAACGCGGCCCTCGAGTCGTGTCCGGCCGAGATCCAAGACAAGGACATACTAGACATACTGGCAGACATAGACTCCGTGCCCGAGGACAAGAGGGGCGCAATCAACTTCAACGGAGGAGGCTACGACAACCACAGGCTCTTTTGGAACAACATGAAGCCCAACGGCGGCGGGGAGCCCGGCGGTGCCGTGGCAGACGCCATAAGCGACGCCTTTGGGAGCTTTGCCGACTTTAAGGAAAAGTTCAACTCGACTACGGCCGTAATCCAGGGCAGCGGATGGGGCTGGCTCGCATACAACCCCGAGTCAAAAAAGGTCCAGTACAAGTCCATGCCCAACCAGACAAGTCTCAGAACCGAGGGGCTCGTGCCTCTTTTGGGATGCGACGTCTGGGAGCACGCGTACTACCTCAAGTACCAGAACAAGAGGCCTGACTACATTGCGGCCTGGTGGAACGTGGTCAACTGGGACGAGGTAAACAAGAGGCTTGCAGACGCGTCCTGACCTTTTCATGCATTACTCATTTTTTTAGACTTTGAACAGGACGTGGCGGCCGCCGTTTTCCATCACCGTTTATAACCATCAAGGGGGCATGACGGCACATGAGCAGTAGCGGCGGCGGCAGCGGCGGCAGCGGCGGCGGCATGACCACAGAACAGAGAGCAGAACAGATGGCCGCGGCCATAAAGTCAATGGAGGGCCAGCTTGAGATGGTAATCCGAAACGAGGAGGCGGCAGCTAGGGCGCGCGCGTCCGCGGCCAGTGCAGTAGAGTCAGTCAGGCAGATCAAGGAGAAGGAAGCCGGCGGGACCTCAGAATCATCGTCCGAAACCCTGCTTGCCATAGGAGGAGGCGTCTTTGTGCAGGCAAAGGTCGCCCCATCAGACAAGATGCTGCTGGAGATCGGCTCAGGGGTCGCCGTTGAGAAGGATCCCAAGCTCGTGCTGGACTATCTGGAGAACCGCATAAGGGAGATCGACGTGGCAATCAAGAACACGGGCGCCGAGAAGGCAAACCTGGCAGAGCACATAGAGCAGTACAGGATGCAGCTTAGCCAAGTCATACAGTCCACATACGGCCAGAGAGGGCATGTTTGACAAGCTGCGCGGCGCGTTTGCCGGCGTGGCAAAGAGTCTGGGCGAGAGGGAGCTAAAGGAAAAGGACATCGACGATGTACTGTTCGAGCTTGAGATATCGCTCCTGGAGTCCGACGTCGCAAGCGAGGTGATAGACTCGATAAAGGCCAACCTAAAAAAGGATCTCATAGGTTCGAGGGTAGAAAAATCCAGGATATCAGACGCCATAAAGTCCAGCCTGATCTCAAGCATATCGTCGCTCTTTGACTCGGCGGGCCGCGTCGACCTCCTGGATATGATCAGCAGAAAAAAGGCATCCGGCGAGCCGTTTCTGATTCTGTTTGTGGGAATCAACGGGACGGGAAAGACCACAACACTTGCAAAGGTGGCACACATGCTGCAGCAGTCAAAATATTCCGTTGTCGTCGCCGCGTCAGACACGTTTCGCGCGGGCGCCATAGAGCAGCTCAAGGAGCATACGAGGCGCCTGAACCTAAAGCTTGTTGCACAAAACTACAATTCAGATCCGGCAGCGGTGGCAAGGGACGCCGTCCTGTACGCAAAGGCCCACCGCACGGACTGCGTGCTGATAGACACCGCCGGCAGGATGCAGACCAGTAAGAACCTGATGGAGCAGATTGCAAAGATTACAAAGGTGGTGAACCCGGACGTAAAGATATTCGTGGGCGACTCGCTGGCCGGAAACGATACGGTGAACCAGGCAAGGGAGTTCTACGTGCATACAAGGTTTGACGCGGCCATCCTGACAAAAGCAGACGCCGACGCACGCGGGGGCGCGGCCCTCTCAATTGCAAAGGTCACGTCCACGCCCATACTCTACGTGGGGGTTGGGCAGGAGTACGCCGACCTAAGGCCGTTTGACAAGAGGGCGTTTCTGGAGATGGTTTTCGGAGAGGACGGCGTGGCCGGCGCCGATTCCGAGGCGCCCGCGACAAGCGCCGCGCAGGCAGGAGGCGCGGAGCGGCCAGAAGAGGCGGAGGGCGAAGAGATGCCGGCAGAACCAGACACCGCGGAGGAGGCCGCCAGCGCGGATGCGGATGCAGCTACTGCAAAGAGGGCCGAAGAGGCCGACAGTGCAGGACAGGAAGAGTCAGAGGGCGAGATGGACGCGCCACAAGAACCGCCGCCTGCGGAACCCGCGGAACCCGCGTCGGAGATGCCGCCACGTGCGGAGAGTTACGAGAGCCTGCCTGAACCGGAACGGCCCAGTGAGCCGGAACCGGCCTCAGAGCCGGAACTAGACGTCCAGAAGACACCCAAGATCGAAGAATTTGAACCAGAGGATGCGGAGGCGGCGCCCCAGCCGTCATCGTCGTCGCCACCAGACGATCCGTTCCATGGAATTGCAGATTCCGACATTGCAGAATACTCTGACAGGTTTGACGTACCACCCCCCGAGAACGACAGGGAGGCGTACGGACTTGCAGAGAAGATAAGAGGATGGATTGCAGACGGCAGGCCGGACCCGGGCGATGGCGGTGGAACCGATGCAGACGGCAGCAAGATGGAAGTGGAGGAAGACAGCCGGGATTATGACGGAGGCGACGGGGAGGAGGGCGCCCAAAAAGACTACGACGGAGGCGCAGGCCGTAACGGTAAGAAGGCCGGACAAGAGCCAGGGCAACAAGATAAAAATGACATGCCCAAAAAGAAGCGCAGATTTGGATTCTTTAGAAAGGGGTGACGGGATCAGATGAAGCTTGGGGCAAGGCATCTGCTTACACTGTCGGAGCTGACTCCAAAGGAGCTTGCAACGTTGCTGCGGCGCGCCTCGAGGCTAAAGTCGGATCTCAAGAACGGCAGACGTCACGAAACGCTCAGGTGCAAGTCGCTTGTCATGGTGTTCCAAAAGCCGTCGACGCGCACACGCGTAAGCTTTGAGATAGGGATGCGCCAGCTGGGAGGGCACGCAGTCAATCTGGCCACAAGCGAGATGCAGCTGTCACGCGGAGAAACCGTCGAGGATACCGCAAGGACGCTTTCCGGATATGCAGACTGCGTAATGGCCAGGGTGTACGAGCACGAGACGATCGAGAGACTGGCGGCCCATTCGGACATACCCGTGATAAACGGACTGTCGGACATGTTCCACCCGTGTCAGATTCTGGCCGACCTTATGACCATAAAGGAGAGGAAGAAAAAGCTTGACGGCCTGAGGATTGCATGGGTAGGCGATGGAAACAACGTGTGCAACTCTATGATTTACGGGGCGGCACTTGCGGGCGCGTCGGTTGCAGTGGCAACCCCGAAGAGGCATGCGCCGGACAAGGACGTCGTAAGGGAGGCATGCAGGGACACGGAGGTGGTACAGACCACGGATCCGAACATTGCAGTAAAGGGAGCAGACGTGGTCATGACAGACACGTTTAGCTCCATCCACAACAAAGGCGCAGGACGAGCCAAGGCATTTCTGCCAAGATACCAGGTGAACCGGAAGCTTATGGACAAGGCAGATCAAGATGCGATCTTTATGCACTGCCTTCCCGCAAAACGAGGCCAGGAGGTCACGGCAGACGTGATTGACGGACCCCAGTCGGCAGTATGGGACGAGGCGGAAAACAGGCTTCATGCGCAAAAGGCGCTTCTCGAGGCGCTGATACGCAAGTGATCGACGCGTCCGCCAGGATTTTTTTTTCGCCTGCTGTTGGCAACTGCCGAGACCCGCCGCCTCGGTACGCACAGCCGGCAGAGAAGGCAAGGCCGCCAACAGTTAGCGAGAGGGCCTCTTGTCCATTGTTGCGCCGGGCACTCCCCGTGCGCCAGTGACGAAATTTGCTACCTTGCCTGACGTGGCGGGAGGTGGATTTCTGGGAAAAAGCCGCCGATTCCTTTACGTATATAAGTCCAAATCAGAGGTTGTCCCTATTGGCATACTCCAAGATACTGCGCAGGCTGCGCGAGCAGAAGACCAACTACAAGAAGCGGGCCACCATGCTGATCGGCAGGCACAACTTTGTTACGGTAAACATTACAAACGAGAACACCCAGGTGCAGGTACTGAAACCCGGGATGGACGGCGACACGGTCATAGCCTCCGCCCACTCCAGGAGCCTGCTCAGCCAGGGATGGAAGGGCTCAAGAAAGAACCTTTCGGCGGCCTATCTTACAGGATACACGGCAGGCAAGCGCGCAATCAGAAAGGGGACCGGCACCGCCATACTGTACACCGGAACAAGACGGTACACCCAGAGAATGGCCGCCGCCCTGAAGGGGGTCATAGACGCGGGCATGGACGTGCCTGCCGACGAGGAGACGTTCCCGCCTGAGGAAAGGATAAACGGCGAGCACCTAGCGGTAAAAAACGAGGTCGTCAAGATAAGAACCATTATAGACGGCAACGAGGCGGCAGGGTGAGATGAGTCAGCAGCAGCAGCAGAAACCCAGAGGCCCGCCCCCAAGATACGGCAGGGGGCCCGCAGGTGATCGCCCCAGGCGTCCCAGAAGGGAGGCCGAAGAGGAGGTGTGGATCCCAAAGACCACCCTGGGCAAAAAGGTGGCGTCCGGTGAGATCACGACGCTCGAGTCCATCATAGAACAGGGACTGCGCATACAAGAGGTGGGAATCGTCAAAAAACTGCTGCCGGATTTAAAGACAGAGGTGGTGGACGTGGGCATAATACAAAAGATGACATCAAACGGCCAGTCCACCAGATTCAAGGCCATAGTGGCCGCAGGAAACGAGGACGGATACCTCGGGATCGGCCAGGGCAAGTCAAAGCAGATGAGGATAGCAATAGAAAAGGCCACAAGCCAGGCATATCTGAACATCAACCCGATAAAGATGGGGTGCGGCAGCTGGGAGTGCAGGTGCGACCAGAAGCATTCCGTGCCATTCCGCGTAATAGGCAAGGGCGGAAGCGTGACAGTGGAGATAATTCCGGCCCCCCGCGGGCTCGGACTTGTGGCAGGCGGCAAGATAAAGCGGCTCTTGGAGCTGGCAGGGTTAAAGGATGCATGGACCACCGCAAAGGGCTCCACGCCAACCATGAACTCCACGTCAAAGGCCATACTGGACTGCCTCAGGCAGACGTTCAGCCAGGGCTGACCAAGGGGGATGACATGCGGTGAGTGAAGACACGGCGGCGGCGGCGGCGACAACGGCGACAGAAGAACAGGATGGCGGCAATAATAATGGCAATAGCAGTGACGACAGCGGCGCGTACCTGGTGGTAAGGATAAGGGGCCAGGCAGACGTCCCATACTGGGCCGTGCACACGATGTCTCTCCTAAAGCTAGAGCGCAAATACAGGGCCACCATACTGCCGGCAAAAGAGAACACGCTTGGCATGCTCAGCAAGATAAAGCACTATGTGGCATGGACCAGGCTCGATGCCGAGCTGGCCCAGGAGATCATAGAGAAGAAGGCAAGAAAGTCCGGATACCGCAGAATCACGCAGGAGGACATCAAGGGCCTCGGGTTTGACGGCACAAAGCAGATGGCCGAGTCCCTCTCAAGGGGCAGCTCCGCGCTCTCAAAGCTAAAGCCCCTCAAGCCGTGGTTTGCGCTGGCGCCCCCCAAACACGGGTTCCGCCGCAGCACCAAGAGGCTTGCGGGCCAAAAGGGAGTGCTGGGCAACAATGACGAGCTCGGCGAGATAGTACGCAGGATGATGGCGGTGGCGGAGTGATGGCGACAAGGCTTAGAAAGACCAGAAGGCTCAGGGGCGGCAGGCACATGGGATGGGGCCAGGTCGGCCAGCACCGCGCAAGCGGGCACCAGGGCGGACTGGGAGTGACCGGCATGCTAAAGCACCACTACAGCAGCATGCTCAAGTACGAGCCGGACCACTACGGGCATAGCGCCACCAAGCCACCCCATCCGAACACCACCAAGAAATGGGCTGCCGTCCGCGACCTAGACGATCTCTTTGCCAAACACGGAAGCCGCGACGACAAGACGGGGCAGAACGTGCTTGACCTAGGAGCTGCAGGATATCAAAAGCTGCTCGGCGGCGGAAAGGCCAGCACGGCATACGCAGTCAGGATTCCAAGACTTACGGCCTCGGCAGAAGAGAAGATAAGGGCAGCAGGCGGGGAGGTTTTGCCCGCCGATGGCTGAGAGCAGCGGCAGCCTTACTGCCATACTACGGCGCGTCGTATTCAAGGCAGAGCCCTACATTCCGCAGGTGCCAAAGCCCAAGAAGAAGCTCACGCTGCAGACCAGGCTCCTGTGGTGCGGCGTAGCCCTGCTCATATACATGGTGATGGGGCAGACCCCCCTGTTCGGGGCCACCACGCCGGAGTTCGACTTTCTGGCGTTTGCCAGGGTCATATTCGCGTCCCAGCAGGGCACGCTTGTCGAGCTCGGCATAGGGCCCATAGTGACGGCCGGGCTGCTCATGCAGCTGCTCCGCGGCTCGGAGATACTAAAGTTCGACTTCAAGAAACCGGAGGAGCGCGGCGTGTTCCAGACGGCCACAAAGCTTGTAACGTACATAATCATAGTGGCAGAGTCCATAGTATACGCAATAGCCGTCTACGGGCCCACGCTGTCCGACCCGTCTGTCATGTACGTGATGATAGGGCAGCTCATGGCGGCCTCGATAATAATCATGTTCCTCGACGAGCTGATACAGAAGGGGTGGGGGATAGGAAGCGGCATCAGCCTGTTCATAATGGCCGGGGTAGCGCAGCAGATACTCTGGAGCTTGTTCAGCCCCCTGCCGGCAGGCGACGGCGGCACCATAGGGATAATCCCGTACATGGCCCAGTCATTTATGGCCGGGGACATCTCGAACATACTGTTCAGGTCGCAGCAGCTGCCCAGCATATTCGGGCTCTGCCTGACGGCCGGCGTACTGCTGATACTCGTGTTCACGCAGGGCATGAAGATCGAGATCCCGATCGTCTCCACCAAATACAGGGGGTTCTCGGCCGTATACCCGATAAAGATGATGTACGTCTCAAACATACCCGTCATACTGGCCTCCGCGCTCACCGCAAACGCCGTGTTCGTGTTCCAGATGCTGTGGGCAAACCTCAACCCGAGGAACAACAACATATTCATGAACATAGTGGCGCAGTACGATCCCACCAGCCCGTCCACGCCGATAGGCGGCCTCATATACTACATCACGCCGCCAAGGGGGCTTGAGACCGCCGCGCTCGACCCCTCGAGGGCCGTCGGATACGTGCTGTTCATGATAGGCATAGTGGTGGTGTTCGGCAAGCTCTGGGTGGAGCTGGGAGGACTCTCGCCGAAGAGCGCGGCGCAGAACCTGCTTGACGCCGACGTCCAGATTCCGGGATTCCGCCGCTCAAACAAGCCAGTCGAGGCGCTTCTCAACAAGTACATCCCCTCAGTTACCATAATAGGCTCCATAATACTGGGGCTCCTTGCAGGCGTCTCGGACGTCCTGGGCGTGTTCGGGTCCGGCATCGGAATACTGCTGATGGTCGACATTCTGATAAACTACTACACGCAGCTCGTAAGAGAGCAGGTCGAGGTCGTCATGCCGCGCCTGGGGGCTCTACTTGGCAGAAAATAAGAGGATCGTCGTGGTAGGCATACCCGGCGTGGGAAAGACCTCGCTTCTGGCAAAGATGCTGGAGATACTCGGCTCCAAGCACAGGAGCGTCACCGTAATCAGTTTCGGCACTACGATGTTCGACATCGCCAAGGAGAACGGCGTCGGGGACAGGGACCAGCTGCGAGACCTCCCCATCTCAGAGCAAAAGGAGCTCCAAAAGGCGGCGGCGTCCAGGATAGCCGGGCGGAGTGAGCAGATCGTGATAATAGACACGCACGCCTTTGTCAGGTCGCAGGAAGGGTACTATCCGGGACTGCCGGCCCACGTGCTTGAGATAATAAGGCCCACCAACTTCGTCTCGGTTACGGCAAGGCCTGAGGAGATATTCAGCAGGAGGGTCAGCGACATGACAAGAAAGAGGGACAAGATAAACATACTCGACATCAAAAAGGAGCTCGCGGTCCAATCCGGCATGATGTCGGCGTGCTCTGTCATAACGGGCTCGCCCATAAAGCAGGTCCTAAACGGCGAGGGCAAGATCGACGAGGCGGCAGACAAGATAATAAGATCCATGGAGCTGTGAGTGGCATGGTGATCGAGGTTGTGGCGGCGGCGGCAGCATCGGCAGCAGAATCCGCGTCAGTACCAGGGCACGCGTACTACGCGGCGATGGTGTGGATGGCAACGCTAGTGCAGAGCGCGCACACGCTGCTGCCCGGCGGCGGCATGCTTGACGCGGCCGCGCTGCAGTTTGACTTTCTCGGGGCCGAGAGAGGGGCGCTCGGGAGCGACGACCCGGTCGTAAAGGGATGGATAATGTCAATGTTTGTAGTGGCCGGATTCGGGATACTGCTCAACGTGTTCAACGCGGGAATACGCAAGAAGATGGTAGACCAGATAAAGCTCAAGAGAATGATGAAGGAGACGCGCGCCTGGCAGAAGGAAAAGCTGAGGGCGGCGCGCACAAAGGACGACGCAAGGCTCAGCGAGCTCAACAAAAAGTCCGCATACATGAACAAGATGTCGATGGAGCTGATGCAGATGAACATGAGGCCCATGCTGATCACGTTCGTGCCGCTCATACTGATATTCTACTTTGTGCTGCCGTGGCTCTTCTCATATACGGTCGCCGTGTCGCCCATCCCGCTCAACGTCATACCGGGAGACATTTTCCAGCTTACGTGTACGGCAGAGCAGGCAGCGGACCCCGAGCACGTATGCACCGAGGAGAACGCCATATTCCTGTGGGCGTGGTACTTTTTGTCCTCCATTGCGTTTAGCGGAATCATAATGAAGATGACAAAGACATCGATGGATCTCAGTTGACTGGAACAGACAGCGGCACAGAGGCAGGGGGCACAGGGCAATCCATAGTGGTATCGGGCCCGCCCGCAGTCGGAAAGACCACGCTTGCAAGGGCCCTGGCCGCGGATATGTCCATGTCATACGTCAGCGGCGGCGACGTCCTCAAGGAGATGGCCTCCGATCTCGGCTACGACACGGCAGGCGACGACTGGTGGGACACGGAGGACGGAATGAGGTTTCTGCGCGAGCGCGAACAGAACCACGGCTTTGACCGCAGGCTTGACGAGCGGCTAAAGGGAATGTTCGAGCGGGGTGGCATTGTAGTGACCAGCTATACCCTGCCCTGGCTCGTGGCCCCGGGCACGGGGATAAAGATATGGCTTGACGGCTCGCACACCAGCAGCACCGAACGCATGCAGAACAGGGACTCAGTCTCAGAGCAGCAGGCCTACGAGATCACCCGCGAGAGGTACGACAAGAACCGCCGCCTGTACAGGGAGATATACGGCTTTGACTTTGGGGGCGACGCCTCGGTGTTCGACCACATAATAAAGACCGACGGCCTTTCAGCAGAGCAGGTGGTAGAGGCCGCAAGGAATGCAATCCGGGACGGAGTGACGTCATAACATGGAACCGAGGACGACAATGGCTGTGACGGCGGGCTGCGCGGCATATGCAGGGCGTATGGCGACTGAGTCCGCGGGCGCGTCCCCTGTACTGCAGTTATAAAAAAGAGGGATGGTCCAGTCACAATGTCACACAAGCCAGACCCGCAAAACAGCAACGGACGCCATCTGCTGCCAAAGCAGCTTGAAGGGCTTGCGGAGGTAAGCAGGGATCCCACCGACGATGCGCACGGCACGTACTATGGCGAGAGGAGCATCGAGCAGCTTCTCAGATACGGCCTGATAATACTCGACAAGCCACCCGGTCCCACGAGCCACGAGGTGGTGGCGTGGACAAAGCGCATACTGAACATACCAAAGATAGGCCACAGTGGGACGCTCGACCCCCAAGTATCCGGGGTGCTGCCCCTAGGGCTGGGCGAGGCCACAAAGGCCCTCGGGGTGCTGCTGCTGGGCCCTAAAGAGTACCACGCGCTGGGCCGCATACACTCGCTTGCAAAGAGGGAGGAGATAGACAGGGTCATGGGAATGCTGCGGGGCCAGATATACCAAAAGCCCCCGCAGCGCTCGGCCGTGCTCCGCCAGACAAGAACCCGCACAATATACGAGTTTGAACTGCTAGAGCAGAGGGAGCGGCTGCTCTTGACCCGCATACTGTGCGAGGCAGGCACCTACATCAGAAAGATGTACTATGACATGGGCGAGATACTCGGCCCTGGCGCCACGATGATCGAGCTGCGGCGCACGAGGGTCGGCCAGTTCAGCGAGACGGACGGCCTTGTCACGATGCACGAGCTTGCAGACGCATATGCCAGATGGACAGAGGAGGGCGACGGCGCCATGCTGCGCTCCATGATCAGGCCCGTCGAGGACGCCCTCAGCGAGATAAAGTCGGTGGTCATAGGAGACGCGGCGGTGGACGCGATGTGCCACGGGGCCCAGCTTGCCATACCGGGCATACTAAAGGTGCACCCGAACCTCAGAAAGGGCGAGATTGCCGCCATCTATACGCAGAAGGGCGAGGCGGTGGCCTTGGCCGAGGCCGGCATGTCGGCCGACGAGATTTCAGAGGCCGCAAAGGGCCATGCGTTTGAGACCAGAAGGATAATCATGGCACCGGGCACGTATCCGAAAAGGTGGAGGACAAGGCCCAAGCGGGACGTTGACGGTGACGGTGCCGCGGCAGGAGACTCTGCGCGACAGCACGCGGGGCAATAGAGCGCAGGGGAGGAAGTGGGGCTGACGCATGGCGGCGACAAAGAGCCTGCTCGGGTTTGTTGTAATAGGCGTCGTATCGGGGCTTGCGTTTGGGGCATACCTGCTTGACGTGAGGGGCGGGCATCCCGGCTCGATGCCTCCTGTAGTAGAAGGCCCCTCCATATCAATAGCCCCTGCAAAATCGACATTCGGGCCGGGCGAGACGGTGACGTTCAGCATAATGAATACGGGGACCGTCCCGCTGCACTCAGAAGACGGCGCGTATGGCGCGACCATCACGGGCCTGTCCGGGATTACAATATACGCGCTTACGGCGCAGGATGCCGCGTCCGGCCCAATTCCTGCGGCCACGGCAGGCGCGATCCCCGAATCAGAGGGCGCGCCTTTCCGCGGCATTGTAGGCACGCTGATGCCGGGCCAAAAGATAGTCATGTCATGGGACCAGACAAGGCAGGATGGAGAGACGGCCCAGCCCGGCCTCTACAAGGTGAACGCATACGCGTATGCGTCAGACACAGGTCAGGTTGACTCGGGCCCCCCTGGCGTCCCGGCGCACGATACGGAGCAAGATACAGATTACGTACGGGGCGAGGCGGCGACAGGGGACGACATGCAGCAGCCGGCGGACGCAGCACCCGTAAAGGATCATGCCACCATTACCATCCGGTGACAGTCAGCCGGTCTTGCGCATGCGGCACGGGGCCCAGGCGGCACCGTCCGTAGACATATAATCAGACAAGACGCGCGGGACGTAGTGCCGGGGTCGCCTAGCCTGGTAGGGCGCGCGCCTGGAAATCAACCACCATAAAGCGCGTTCTCGCAAGGGAACGGGAGTTCAAATCTCCCTCCCGGCGCCATTATAGCCACCATATGATCATCGTGTGACAATCATGCGGCCGCGGCCGCGCCGCAGGCACACCGCCATACCGCAGCAAGCCGGCCCCGGGGGAGATCAGGCAGGGCGGCCGCCATTGCCAGTCACCCATCACGGCCGTCGCAGAGCTTTTCGGCAACATCTTCAAACTTCCAAGGGCCGCATTGTACTCGCCGGTCCGGCGTGCCGACCACTCCTGCGCGCCGCAGCCTCTCCACGATGTGGACCGAAAAGGGCAGGACGCCGGTCGCACCGGGCGAGTTGTAATTCAGTATGTGGAGTGACTGTTCTGACTTGTCACTTATCATAATGACGTCCGGGACGAACCGCCCGTCGGAGCCTATTACGGACGATCTGATGCCGGCGACCCCCCTCTCCGTAAACTTTCTAGGATCTATGCGCGGCAGGAACTTTTTGACCCTGCGTATCATGGCGGATTTTGAGAGGGAGGAGTGCATCTCGTTGAGTACGAGGCTCTGGAGCTTCCGGTCAAGCGCGGCCTTGGCCGCGCCGGAGCCGAGCAGCTCAAGCGTCTTTGGCAGAAACGTCCTGATGTTCTCGGCGCGGTCGTACCCATAAGGGCTGAAAACAGGCACCGCGTTCGGGCCGACCTCGCAGCTCCCGTCGACCCTGACTATCCAGTGGGGGTCCAGAAACGGATAGTCGGGAAATTCCGGAACAGAGTATATGCTGGTACGGGTCAGGTCGGAGTATTCGGACGGGGCCCTCCAGTACTCGCCCCTAAAGTGAACGTCAGTCAGGTTCTCGGCAAGCCCGGTTCTGTGCGCGATGTCGACGGACTCCCCGCCGGCCGCGTTTATCAGAAACCTGCACCGTATCTCACGGCCCTGTGAAGTGGCGGTGGCGGCGTCGGCGTCCATGCCAACTGCGTGACTGCCCGCGCCGCGCCGGCCGCCTCGATCCGCGTCGATGACAAGTACGCTCCAGCCGTCGCGGGTCCTGTCGATGCGGACAGCCCGTGCGCCCAAAAGGAACGCGGTGCCGTATGACGCGCTGTCCTCCATGAGCGAACCCGTGAGGACCGCATAGTCTACGGAACCCTCCCGCCGCACCACAAGCGCCGCCTTGCACCTGACCTCCGGCTCCACCTTCCTGAGGTCGCTGCCGGACACCATCCGTATGTCCGAGTCCTCGCGCAGTCCGTTTTCAACCCCCCAGCGCATGTACTTTTCAAGCATGGCAATGTCCCTCTCATCTGAGGCCACCTCCACCACGCCGCCCCTCTTGAAGGGCAGCCCCTTCATCTTGGAGTATTCCTCCCACATCTCGTACCCATGGAATGCCGCCTTTGCAAAAAGCCTCTTCTTACGCGGGTCGTACAGGTATGGGGCGTGTACCTCGCCGGTGTTCCTGCCGCTTGTATGAAACGCCACGCGAGGGGCCTGCTCGATTACAGCCACGCGGCCGGCAGAACCCAGGGCCGACAGAAAGTACGACAGCGAGGTACCCAGAATCCCCCCTCCTATTATAACGATATCAAACGTCTCCGGCATTGCAGTCATCATGGCATGCCCCATGCACGGTAAAAAGCGCGACGTTCCGCCGTTTGCACGGCGCGCACGCGCCGGCCGCCATCTGGATGCAGCCACCGGGCTTGCGGCTCACGGGGCGCGTCGGTCCGGAGAGCGGCGACGTCCGGGTTGCGCGAGCCCACGCATATCCAGAACCGGGTACGGATTTTGTGCAGGGTGAGACTCCTGCGTAGGAACCCGCTCTCCAAATTGTACGGATCCGGGTCTCCGGTCTGAAATCAGAAAATAAAGGCCGGCAGGCCGAACTTTCAAGGGACTTGGGCTGTACTCCAATACCGCCAAGGTTAATATCCGACTCAAGCCCGCACGCGTCATGCTCCCCAACAGGTGCTCCATAAAACAGGGGGGAAGGCAGTGCCCAAACCCGCCAGAGTTCATCATTTCGATAACAAGTGACGACGGGGGCGAGTACATGCTGGGGGTAACATGCAGCAGGCACAGGCGGGACGTGCGGGAGGAGGTTCAGAGACTCCAGGACGGCGGCAAGGTTGCCCGCGGCACGATCGGGTTTACATCCGTAAAGTCCGTAGGCACCGACTGCATACGGGCCGACCCCGACGAGCTCGTACAGATAGACGGGCAGGGGGGCTGGGAGCGCGCGCCAGACGGGCAGCGGTGACGCGCACGGCGACTGTAACGACAAGAAACAGAGATATTTGCACGCTTACAATACAACAACATGGCCAGACTTTACAACCTGCTGGCAGACATTGCCAAGGTCGACGAGGTACTGCTCATAGTCAAGAGCGGCGGGGCGACTGCGGAGATAAAGAGCAACGCGCTCAAGATCAGGCAGCAGTCCGAGACGGGCGTCGGATGGATAACGCTGGGCAGCAACGACGATCCGGCCCACCTACACGTCAATCCAGAGCACGTATCGCGCGCAGAGTTCGTGCGGGAGCAAAAGCCAGAGCGGATCAGCTTCAGCGTAAGGTTCTACGACGAGTCAGACGAGCGCGTGCTTGCCGCGTTCTTTACAAGGATGTACGACGAGTCCGGATGCATGATCCCATGGAGGGAGAGGACGTACGAGCAGCTGCGCCAGAAATACGACTCCCAGATAACGTTTGAAAAAACTGCCGCCCCGCCACACGAGGCGGGGCGGCAGTAGGTCAGTATCTACTGTTGCTGCTGCTTCCAGCAGTTCTGCGGCGGCCCCTACGATTACGGCTGCTGCTGCCTCCGTTGTACCGCCTAGTTCGGCCTGCGCCCGCATCATTGTGACGCACGGTGGGATCGTCGCGGTCGGCTTTTCGCCCAAACCGGCGGCCCTCCGACCCGGCACTGTCACTTCCCGCACCATCTTCCTCTTGGCCCCTGGCCTTGGCCTTGTCTGTCTGGATCCTGGCCAGTTCGAGATCTGCATTTGTGTGTTTGAATTTTTTCATTCAGTATCTAGAATGCGCGTTGGTATAAAAACCAGCATGCGGTGGCGCGATCGTGCATCCGGTGGCGCGATCGTGCACGCGTGCGCACGGCCACGGCGGCGCATCAGACGCGTCGGGCGGGACGGGCACACATACGGCGTGCCGAGTACCGCCATTGCCACCGGTGCCATCACCAGCATACCGAGTGAACGGGTCTCTGCCCCCGCAGCCCGAGATCAAGGTTGCGCAGAGTCAGGTCGGCCATCTCAGATCGCGTCTCTGCAGTGGAGCTTCCAATGTGCGGGGCCAATACCACGTTTGGCAGTCGTACGAGGGGGCTTGAGCGCCCCACAGGCTCCGACTCAAACACATCAAGTCCTGCCCCCGCGATCACGCCGGTCCGGAGCGCGCGAACCAGGTCCGGTTCGCAGACCACTTTGCCCCGTGACGTGTTTATCAGGTACGCGGTACGCTTCATGCGGGCAAACACGCCCGAGTCGAACATGTGGTGCGTGGCGCCGTTGTACGGCACGTGCACGGAGATGACATCGCTGCCGGACAGAAGCCTCCCAAGGCCCACGTATCTTGCATTCAGCCCACACTCCATGCGGGCAGACAGCCGGTGGCGGTTGTGGTATGCGATATTCATGCCGAACGCGGCGGCCCTCCGCGCGACCGCCTCCCCGATGCGCCCCAATCCGAGTATGCCAAGCGTCTTGCCGCGCAGATCCACCCCCACATAGTCAGTAGCGCCAAACACGCACTTCCATCCGCCACCCCGTATCAGCCTGTCGCCTTCAGAGACCCTCCTCATTAAGTCAAGCATGAGCGTGACTGAGATGTCCGCGGTGGCCTCTGTCAGCACCTCTGGCGTGTATCCGACCACGATGCCACGCTCCCTTGCGCGCTTGACGTCGATATGTTCAAACCCCACACTGTACGTGCTGATCACCCTCAGGCGGGGGGCAGCATCCAGGGCGGCCGCGTCAACAGAGTCAAACGGGAAGCATATCAACCCCTCTGCATCCCGCAGCCCGGACAGGAGTCCCCTGCGGGACATGGGCCGGCGGCCCTCGTGTACGGCCACGTCATATACGCGGCGCAGCCTTCTCATGGCACGGTCTGGAAGCGGCCCCGTCATGAATACGCGTGGCCTTCTCCTCACTCTCTTTCCCCCAGGCTTGGCTCCTTTTTTCTTGGATTCCATACAACCAGACGAGGGCCAAACCATTTATAGAATTATATCATACCAAAGCCATGTATGCAGAGCGCGAACAAGACACGGGCAGAGGCGACGGCCAGGGCGAATCCGGGGTGACCACGGCAAAGGCGTCCGGCGACGAGGCCAATTTTGACATGTGTAGCTCATGTGGCGAGACGCTGGACGTGTGTGTCTGCGTCTGCAAATTCTGCAAGGAACGCGACGGGTGCGAGTGCGCCCTGTTTGATGCCGCGACTGGAGGGTGACAGGCATAACACTCACACCAGAGGCGGCGGCTCATGGCGCATCAGAATACAACAGTGACAGGTGACTGCAACAGGTATGGAAACGGATCTTACGTGGATGATGGGCGGCCCGCAGGGAAGCGGGGTCGAGTCGGGCGCAAACATATTCTCGCAGGTGTGCGCGGAGGCCGGCTACCACATATTTGGAAAGCGCGAGTTCTACTCCAACATAAAGGGGGAGCACAGCTACTTTGCAGTAAGGGTCACCGATGGCGTCACGCATTCGAGCACGAGCGGGGCGGACCTGCTGGCGGCATTCGACGCCGAGACCGTATTCAGGCACTACGACGACGTGCATGGCGGCGGCGGCGGCATAATATACAACTCAGAGATAGAACGGATCGGCACAGAGCGCGTCCATACGCTTGACGGCCCGTTCGTAGAAAGGCTGCACAGGCGGCTTGACGAGAGCGGCGCAGAGCGCACCGTCGCAGGGGCCCTGCAGTGCGCCCGCAGCAGGGGCGTCTCTCTGTATCCCGTGCCGTTCAAGGAGATACTCGCAAGGCTTGCAGAGAGGACGGGCGACCCGAAGCTGGGGGGGTTTGTCAGGCTGTACAACACCATTGCAGTGACCCTCTCGCTCAGGCTGCTGGGAATGCCGGCCGCGCCGCTGCGGAACTCGGTTGCAAAAATATTCGCAAAAAAGCCGGCGGTGTCGGACATCAACGTCCAGGCCGCCACGCTGGCGTACGACGCGCTTGACACGTACGCTGATGCCGCAAGCACTCAGGCGGCCCGCCGGCTGAGAGGCCCGGGACAGAGGGAGCCCCACACCATACTGGTCCAGGGATACCAGGGGACGGCGCTCGGCAAGATGGCCGCCGGCTGCAGGTTCCAGGCATACTATCCGATCACCCCCGCGTCAGACGAGTCCGTATACATGGAGACGCACGAGATTATCGACGTGATAGACGACAGGCCCGGCAGCACCGCCGTGATACAGACAGAGGACGAGATATGCGCAATAGGCATGACCATAGGGAGCGTCCTGACGGGCACGCGCTCGGCCACCTGCACGTCGGGACCCGGGTTCTCGCTCATGAACGAGTCGCTCGGATGGGCCGGGATAAACGAGGTACCCATAGTTATAACGGACTACCAGCGGAGCGGTCCCGCGACAGGGCTGCCCACAAGGCACGGGCAGGACGACCTGCTTTCTGTGGTATTTGCCGGCCACGGAGAGTTTCCAAGGATAGTCTACGCGTCCGGGAGCGTAGAGGAGAGCTTTTACGACACGGGCAGGTGCTTTAACTATGCCGAAGAGTTCCAGGTGCCCCTGATACACATGATGGACAAGTTCCTTGCAAACACGGTCCAGACGTGCAGGAGGTTTGACCCGCAAAGGGTGGAGATACGGCGCGGCAGGCTGCTCGGAGAGGCGGCGGCGGTGTCGGACAGAACTGCAGGGGAGGCGGCAGGGGCAGCGGGCGACGGGCATGACGGAGGCAGTGGGGAGGAAGAGGCTTCACCCGCGTACCACAGGTTTGCATTCACAGAAGACGGCATATCCCCCCGCGCCAAGCTTGGCATGGACGACTTCATATTCTGGAACACGGGCGACGAGTCTGACGAGACCGGACACATTACAGAGGATCCCATACTGCGCACCAGAATGATGGAAAAGCGCATGTCGAGGCTGGACCTCATACTGGACAGGATGCCGGCAGGTGAGCAGGCTCTGGAAGTGATAAGTGGGCAGGCGCATGACCACGACGACGACGACGACGACGACGAGGGTGACGACCGAACCGGAGGCGCCCGCCCCATTACTGCCATAACATGGGGCTCGGCCACGGGACCTGCACGCGACGCAGTCGAGATGCTCCGGCGGCAGGACGGCATACGCGCAAGGCTCATACAGGTAAAGCTGCTACATCCGTTTCCAACCAGACGCGTAGCAGAACTGCTGCAATCCGACGGCCGCGAAGACCGCATCGTGGTAGACATCGAGTCCAACTATTCGGGCCAGCTCGGCACGCTCCTTGCGCAGAACATGGGGCTCCGCGTGGACCACTATATACTAAAATACTCGGGCAGAGGCATGACGTGCACGGAGATACACGACACGCTGAAGAAGATAGCGGACGGGACGGCAGAGAAAAGGGAGGTGCTGATGTATGGCGCTTAGGCTTGCAGACTACAAGACGGACGTCCACAATGACTGGTGCCCTGGCTGCGGCGACTTTGGAATAGTAAACGCCATACAGATGGCGCTTGCCGAGATGGGCGTGCGCCGCGACAAGGCGGCCATATTCTCCGGCATAGGGTGCTCCGGCAAGACGTCCCACTATATCAACACGTACGGCGTACACACCCTGCACGGAAGAGTGCTGACGTTCGCGCAGGGCGCAAAGCTTGCAAATCCGGAGATGACCATACTGGCCGTGGGCGGCGACGGCGACGGGCTCGGCATAGGGGCAGGACACTTCGTGGCGGCAGGAAGGCGCAACATAGACATGACGTACGTGATATTCGACAACGGCGTGTACGGCCTGACAAAGGGGCAGGCGTCCCCCACGCTCAAACTGGGCGAGAAGACAAAGTCCCTGCCGTCGCCAAACACCAACCACAGCGTCAATCCGATAGGACTGGCAGTCGCAAGCGGGTTTACCTTTGTCGCAAGGGGGTACTCGTACGACGTCAGGCACCTCAAATATCTGCTCACACAGGCGGTTCGGCACAGGGGGCTGTCGTTCCTTGACGTGCTTCAGCCATGCCCAACATACAACGACATCAACACGCGTGACTGGTACGCGGGCAAGGATCTGATGAAGGAGTCACTGGAGAGGCACAACAGAATATACAGGCTGGAGGACACGAAGTATGATCCGACCGTAAACTACGACGATCAGGCCGAGAACAACAGGCACCTCTCCCAGGCCCTCACAAAGTCACTTGAGTGGGGGGAGAGGATCCCGACAGGCGTATTCTACAGCAACGAGCTGACTGGGCCGTACAGTGACAGAATAAGGGACAAGATTCCAAACTATACGGAGAACCCCCCCGCAAGACAGTCCATAGCGAGGGCAGACGGCACCTCAAACACCAACCTCGAGGAGATACTCGACTCGCTAGAGGTCTGATGTGGTACGCGCAGCCGCGCGCCGCGTACGGCAGCTTGCCGCAGTGAGCCGGCCTGCCGCAGTGACAGACATTGTTGCAGGGGCCGCAGGATGGTGACAGGGGCGCCGGCAACGGGCCGGTGCGCGCCGCCGCCCGGAACCGCTGCGGGTGTCGCCGGCAGGGAGCAGGCGTTCGTCGGGCCCGCAAACGCGCCAAGCGGCCCGTCCGGGCCTCATGCGGCTGGGCCTTGTTGCATGCATTGTCCAGTCCCATCGTGGCGCGGCCACCGCGGCTAGCCCTGCTTTTCCGGTTCCCAAGAGTCGCCCCGGAATGCAAACCTAGAGCCGCCGGCATCCGTGGCGGCGCCGAGCCTCCAGCGGGCCGACTCGGTGTCAAACCGATACTGGACCGACGAGGTCCCCGGAGGGAGCTTACTCATGTGGTGCGGCAGCAGCTCCAGCACAAAGTCCATCTTCTCAACCGCATTGTCAAACCACCGCCTCTCCAGAGAGTCAACGGTAAACGTGATGCGCATCCTTCCCGAAAAAGCAATGACGGCCTTCAGTGCATTGCCCGTACCCCGTCTCCGCTTCATCTCCTTTAGGATGTCCTTTACACGGTCCCAGCGCTTAAAGTCAAACCACTTGAAGAACGCGTCGTTGAACTCCAGGGGGATCTCCAGGCTCAGATAGCTTACAAACTCCTCGTCAAACGGACTCACCTCGTCCTGCACCACCACAAAGTGCGAGTTGAGCAGCCCGTAGAACACCTCTATCTCCCACGGGGAGACCCCATAGTATGTCAGGGTGGCGCTAAGCTGCTGTGTCATGTACAGAATGCCCATGGACGATAATTAAGGATTGCATCCGGATCCGCGCGCACGTATGTGCGTAGCAGTCGTGGCGCCGGTGCAGCCGCGCTGCCAACGCCGTGGAGATGGTCGGTAGCTCGACGGACGCGGCAAGGCTGGTCCAGGCCGTTCCAGACGCGGCGCTCTCCGTACGGAACCCGGCCATAGGGTTTCCCGCTGGCGCTTGACCCGGCCGGCGACTTGGACGTGAGGCAATACACGGCCGTCGCCTACACGGACGGCTCGTTTGTGGACTATGCACACTACGACGGCTCCGAGGACCAGCTGCGGCTGCTGTACCGGCCAAGGACATGCCGCTAACGCGGCGAGGTGTTCCGCGCGCCGTCCAAAGATCCGCCTTCTGTCACGCCACGGGACAGGACGAGCAGATCCCGCCACTGCATGCAACGAAAAGTGCTTGGCACAACTGTGGGGGCGGTGCTGTCCAGTTTTTGGCCGGAAGCGTGGCGCTGTCCACCCCATCCTAGCCAAAGTCACGGCGCCGTCCAGCCTTGCGGGTTATGATCCGAGTTTGCGCCCGTCCAGGCGGATCTTGACGGTACATGTGCGGGTTCCTGCTGCCGCTGCCGCTGCCGCTGCTGCAGCACCAAGCCTCACGCAGACGTCCTTTTTCCTGCTTTAAATATAGGAGTGGTGACTGCGCATCATGGAGTACCGGACCAAGTATCCCAAAACCGTCTCGTTTGTGGACGGGCCAAAGCACGGGAGGATAGACGTTGACTCGCAGGACGGGGTCGAGCAGCTGCACATCGTGGTCAGAAAAAGCTTTAACGAACTTGCAAGGATATTTGCCCAAGAGGGGTTTACAAAGGTAAAATTCGAGCACAGGCAGCCGGGCCAGATAGGGCACGGCTTTAACCTCAAGCTCAAAAAGCCGTGGGAGATACACGTGAGGATGGTCGACCTCAAGAGGGGGCTGATCGGCATACATGCAGAGGTGGAGGTGTCACGGGACTACCTGCAGCACCTGTTCTCCCAGAGGACGCCAGTCGTGTACGAGGTGGCCGACATTCTCAGGAGGTACCAGGTAGAGTACGACATATGGCACGGGCGCATACGGAAGACCATACAGGAGATAGCCGACAACTACAAGATCAGGCTTGCCACGCCGAGCCTCCCGGTGTTTGCATGGAAGCCGATGCTGTTTGTGATAGGCACCATAGGCGCCATATACGGGTGGAAGTACATTACAACCATAATCTGACTACGCAGGTATCGCGTGATTGCCTGCCGCGCGGGGCGTCTAGGGCGGGCGCATGAAGGGCAGCTAGACTCCGAGCGGCTCGTCCTTTGTCATCTCAAGCGAGACCTTGTCGCCGACTGATAGCCCCATATCCTTGTACTCGTGCATGTCGAGCTTGATCTGCGTGAGGTTTCCGGCCATCGCCGGATTCGCCATGCCGGAGAACATCTTGTTGAGATCCTTCATCATGTCGTTGACGTTTGTAAACCCCATCACCTTTGGACTGTCATAGGGGGACGGAGGATTGCTCTCCATGCCGCCCTTGAGATCCTTGGCCGATGCAAGCGAAACTACTACGTAAGGCGAGCCGTCATGAGAGGCGTCGATGCTCTGAACCACAAACTCCTTTTTCATGATTGCGAGTAGATTTGCGTCTGTATAAGTGGATTTCTAATCGCGCATGCCCACCGCCAAGTTGTAGACTTTGAAGGCAGTGGGATTCGGCAGGTAAGAGGTCGTCGTAGCTGCAAGCGGCCAATGCGCCTTTGGCGGGGAGGGCCGGGCGGCGCACGAGGGGCGCGCACCATATCTAGGCGGTGCCGGCAGTGGCGCCACTCACACCGCCGCCGCAGAAGACGACAGTCCGCGAACATAGACGCACTGCCCCGCAGGCACGGCAGTCTCAGACGGGCCGGGGCGCCGGCCTGTCAGCGGAATGCCCGAGTCGCGTATTATTACAAACGGGACGGACTCGGCGCCTTCTCCCATTGCGTGGTTTGCCACTGTAGCCATAGAGTCCGATGCGGCCTGAAACGTCACCTTGAGCGGATTGCCCTCAAGATCGGGCCTGGATCTGGCATCCCTGACCGGCTCTATGCCCGCATGGGCCACGGCCACCCCGGACGTCCCGATCCTTGCAGGCATCAGCCGGCTGTCGACCAGTATCACCCCTATGGCAACGCCCATCTCAAGCAGGATCTTGCGCCGGAGCAGCTCGGCAGTCTCGTAGGGCGAGTCAGGGTACAGCACGGCCCTGCCCCTTCGTACGTTTGACAGGTCTATCCCGGCATTGGGTGCAAGCAGCAGGCCGTGCCGGGGGGCGCCGACAGTCCGGGGCGCCGTGCGGCGGGCGCCGGGGCCGGTGGGGGGTGACTCGGCAGAAGGCGGGCGAAACGGGGCGGATGCCGCGATTACAAAACCTGCCACCCCCCCGAATACGCGATCCGACTCCCGGAGTACAAGCTCGGCCATCTCATGGCTCAGTCCATATAGCCCAGCGAGGCGCCGCGCCTGCACAGAGGCGCGCACGCCCCGCACGTCTATAATTCGCCCCTCCGCATACGAGGCGTACTTTGTGGATACGGCAAGTATGTCCCCCCGCGCAAGACGCATGCCGCGGCGCCCAAGCGAGCGGGCAAGCTCTGCAAACATGTCAAACCTGCCACCCATGTGCCTCGACTCAAGCGGCAGCACTGTCAGCGGCACGAATGGCGCATACCGCGGCTCTCTTTTATTCTTGGCGGGGGGCTTTGCGGCCAAGCACCGGCAGCAGAAGAAGGCTTTGCGTGCGTACCGGGCCAGTCTGGGCACAAAACCCAGCGCCTGCGGCACATGTACAAAACTTTTAACCCGTAACGACATCCCGCGGATTGTAATGAATCTGGTCGAAAGAATTCTTGCGCGCGCGTCTGGCAGAAGCAGCGTGTCGCCGGACGACGTGGTATTTGCAAAGGTGGACAGGGCCATGCTGCACGACGTGTCGGGGCCCGGGGTGATCAAGGTCTTTGAGAGGATTGCAGGGCAGGGAATCCCCACGGACAGGCTGTGGGATCCGGACCGCGTGTGGGTGGCCGAGGATCACTTTGTGCCGTCGGCAGAAAAGATATCAGCGGAGAACATTGCGAGGCTCTCCGAGTTCACCAGCAGGTACGGAATCAAGAACCACTTTAGGTACGGGATGGGCCAGTACGGCATATGCCACACCATATCCCACGAGGAGGCCATGGTGATGCCGGGGGACGTCTATGTCGGGGGCGACTCCCACACCAACACCACCGGGGCGCTCGGGGCCTTTGCATGCGGGCTGGGGCACACAGACATGGCGTACGTGCTGCTCAACGGCCAGATATGGTTCAAGGTTCCCGAGACGATGTACTTTAGGCTCAACGGAAGGCTGCCAAGCCACGTGATGGCAAAGGACTTCATACTGAAAATAATAGGCGACATCGGGACCGACGGCGGGGCCTACAGGACCATGCAGTTTGGGGGGACGGGCATAGAGGAGATGTCCCTCGAGGGCCGGCTGACCCTGTGCAACATGACGACGGAGGCGGGCGCCAAGAACGGAATAGTGCGCCCGGACCAAAAGACCGTCGCATACCTGGAGGAGAGGATGAGCGGTGCGGGAAGGGAGGCGGCAAAGGTGAGCCTGGGCCGCGGCGGCGCAGACTACTCGGAGCCGGACGGGGCCGACTCGGACTATGCCGCGGTATACGAGTACGAGGCCTCGGAGCTGGAGCCCGTGGTGGCCGAGCCGTTCTCGCCGGAGAACACCAGGCCCGTCAGCGAGGCCCCGTCGGTGGAGCTTGACAAGTCGTATATCGGCTCGTGCACGGGCGCAAAATACGAGGACTTGGAGGCCGCGGCGCGAATACTAAAGGGCAGAAAAGTCAGGATCAGGACAGAGGTTCTTCCGGCCGCCATATCGATATACAGGCGCGCCATGGAGTCGGGGCTTCTCAAGATATTTCTGGACGCGGGGGCCATGGTAGGGCCGCCCACGTGCGGCGCCTGCTGCGGCGCGCACATGGGCGTACTGGGCAAGGACGAGGTATGCATCAGTACTACGAACAGGAACTTTCCCGGCAGGATGGGGCATGTCGAGTCCAGGACGTACCTAGCGTCCCCGATGGTGGCCGCGGCATCCGCGATTACGGGCAGGATAACCGACCCGAGGGAGATCGTGCACGCGGCATAATGGGAGGGGAGAGGAACAGGAACGTGAGCGACAATAACGCAGTTACGGGCGGCGTAATAAAATATGCGAGGGACAACATAGACACCGACGTCATCATACCGGGGCAGTATCTGAAGATACACGACTATGCGGAGCTTGCAACGCACGCGATGGAGGGGCTTGACGGGGACTTTCACTCAAAGGCCAAGAACGCCAGCTTTATCGTGGCGGGCCGCAACTTTGGATGCGGCTCCTCAAGGGAGCACGCCCCGATAGCGCTGGCCCACTCCGGAATCAAGGCGGTGGCGGCCCTCTCGTTTGCAAGGATATTCTACAGGAACGCGGTGGACGGCGCGTTCCTGCTGCCCATAGAGATAGGGGAGGACGCATACGAGGGCACAGGCGAGGGGGACGTGGTAACCATAGACGTCAAGGCAGGCCAGATGCGCAACGAGACTACAGGCAGGAGGTACGAGATCAAGCCGTTCTCAGAGATCATAGGCAAGATAATAGAGGCAGGGGGGCTGTTCAGGTATGGGATGCAGCAAAAGCAGCAGAAACAGCAACAGCAACAACAGGGGTCCTAGGCATGGCGCAGAACGCCTCCACCTTGTTTGAAAAGATATGGGACTCGCACGAAGTATTGCGCAATGGCGCAGACGGCCCGTCACTGCTCTACGTGGATAGGCACATGGTGCACGAGGTAACGTCCCCGCAGGCCTTTGAGGGGCTGCGCGCAAACAGCAGGAAGGTCAGGCGGCCGGGCCTTACCGTGGCCACGATGGACCACAACGTGCCGACCACGCCCGGCGAGCGCAGGCTTCCCATGGCGGACCAGACGTCTGATCTGCAGGTGCGCACGCTTGAGGAAAACTGCCGTGAGTTTGGAATCAGGCTGTTTGGCATGGGCAGTCCCGATCAGGGGATTGTGCACGTGATTGGTCCGCAGCTTGGCATTACACTGCCGGGGGCCACGATAGTGTGCGGCGACAGCCACACCTCGACCCACGGGGCGTTCGGGGCCCTGGCCTTTGGGATCGGCACAAGCGACGTCGAGCACGTCCTGGCATCGCAGACCGTATGGATGCAGAAGCCCAAGTCCCTTGAGATTATGATACGCGGGCGCATGTCAGGGCCGCGCGCGGTCACTGCAAAGGACGTCATACTGTACGTGATACGGAAGATTGGGACGGACGGCGGCGCGGGACACGTGGCAGAGTACAGGGGCGAGGCCGTATCTGACATGTCAATGGAGCAGAGGATGACAATCTGCAACATGTCAATCGAGGCGGGCGCCAGGGCGGGGCTCGTGGCGCCGGACGAAAAGACGTTCGAGTACCTGCGCGGCAGGACGTACACGCCGGAAAACTACGAGGAAATGGTGAACGTGTGGGAAAAGACGCTTAGGACCGATTCAAAGGCGTCGTTTGCAAAGAGGTACGAGATCGACGCAGGCAGGATAGCCCCCCAGGTCAGCTGGGGGACGAACCCGGGAATGACGTGCGACGTTACGGAGGCGGTGCCGGATCCCGCCGAGTATGGGGACGGCGACAAGTCAAGGGAGGATAGCGCCAGAAAGGCACTACAGTACATGGGGCTCGAACCCGGGACGCCCATGACCGAGATACCGCTTGACAGGGTCTTCATCGGATCGTGCACCAATGCGAGGCTCGAGGATCTCATCGAGGCGTCCCGCGCAGTCAGGGGGAGAAAGATTGCACGCGGGGTGAGTGCCATGGTGGTGCCAGGCTCGCAGGCAGTAAAGAGGAGCGCGGAGGAGATGGGCCTTGACGTTATATTCAAGGACGCGGGTTTCGAGTGGCGCGAGTCGGGATGCAGCATGTGCCTCGGAATGAACCCGGACATACTCATGCCGGGCGAGCGCTGCGCGAGCACCTCCAACCGCAACTTTGAGGGCAGGCAGGGGGCGGGGGGCAGGACGCACCTTGCAAGCCCCGTGATGGCCGCCGCGGCCGCCGTGAACGGCCACTTTGTAGACGTAAGGGAGATGGACATGCAGGATGGAGCCGTTTAGGACAGTCAGGAGCGTGGCAACGCCGCTTGACAAGATAAACGTCGATACTGACCAGATAGTGCCAAAGCAGTTTCTAAAGCTGGTGCAGCGCTCGGGCTTTGGAAAGTACCTGTTTTATGACTGGAGGTATGAGAGTGTAGAGGGCGGCAGCGGCGGTGCATCCGTCGTCCCGAGGCCCGACTTTGTACTAAACCATCCCAGATACAAGGGCTCGGCCATACTCGTGACGGGGGAGAACTTTGGGTGCGGCTCCTCAAGGGAGCATGCGGTATGGGCCCTTGCCGACTATGGGTTCAGGGCCGTGATCGCGCCATCCTTTGCAGACATATTCTACAACAACTGCTTCAAAAACGGCGTGCTCCCGGTCACGCTTGAGAGGGGCGAGGTTCGCGACATGCTCAAGTTTGGGGGCGACATAGAGGTCGACCTCAAGGCCGGGGAGGTAAGGATGTACAGCCCGGGGAGTACCGCCGGCCCGTCTCACGTGGCGCGGTTTGAGATGGAACCACACAGGCGGACGGTCCTTTTGGAAGGGCTAGACGAGATCGCGCAGACACTAAAGTACGAAAAGAAGATATCAGAGTTTGAGAGGAAGTCGGGCCTGGCAGAGAGCGCGATCCCTTCCCTGCCCCCCGACAAGCCACTCAGGGCATAACCGCCGACGGAATGAAGAGGAGGAGCGGCAACAGCATACCGCGCCCACTGGACAACAGATTGGGGGCGCTGCGTCAGACGCGCAAGGCCGGAACGGCTACGAGGCTCCTGCCCCGGGGCGCGCGCGGGTCATTTCAGACAGTATCTCAAGTATAGCGTCCTTTTTTCTCTCCAGAACCGCGGGCGATTCTACGTCGACCCACTGCGCATCGCCAATGTCAAACGCGCTTATTGAGCCCTCCTCTGAGAGGCCCTGCAGTATGTCATGGGAGAGGTTGATCTGCGTCCGGACGGCAGCGTCTCTGCCACTGCCATCGCCACTGCCATCGCCACTGCCATCGCCACTGCCATCGCCCGTCTTACGCGTAGCCCGCGTCACGGAATTCACACGATCCATCGCGTCGGATATGCGCGACAACACGCCGTGATGCAGTATATACACCCCAAGGCATTCGGACAAGGGCAGTTCCATCACAGGCTTTTCGATGAACTTGAGCACGACGCCGCCGTCACCGACTACGGCAAAACCCGTCTCTTCTGCACGCTTGGCGCGAGTCGCAATGCACACCGTGCTTCCCATGTCACGAAACTGTCTGTACATTCCGGCCAGGTCCACGGCGCACAGGTTGTCGGCGAACCACAACACAAACGGCTCGCCCGGCGGGATCAGTCCCGATGCGTGCAACAGGTCCCCGCCGGTGCCGCTCTGCGAGTCCTGCACGAATGCGATACGACGTCCCGAGTCGCACGCGGGATCGTCTGCGCCGTAATAGTTGTAGATCTGCCCCCCCAGTCCCGCAAGATCGGCGATTACAACAATCTGGTCCACAAATTCAAATGACTCGACATACCGTACAATGTGGTCGATGAGAGGCTTGTCGCGTACGGGAGTCATCGCCTTTGGAAAGTACTCCGAATACGGCCTACCCCGGGTGCCCTGCCCGCCGGCCATGATTATTGCCTTCATGGTTGTACGAACGGTAGCGAGATTGTGATATAATCATACGTATTGACTAGAACGGGCACAGTCATGTGCATGCGGCGGCGGTAGCGACAGCAGGATACGTCGCAACTACCGGTATGATTTCTGTTTTCTTCTTCTCGCGCCGGGCCCGCCGAACTTTTTGGGTTCCTTGCGCCTGGCATCGCCACTTATCAAGTACTTGTCATAGTCGGCAATCCATTTGTGCAGAGTTTCGCGCTCGGATTTTGAAAAGGGGTGCGCCCGCGGCTCCTTCTTGGACTTTGTCCATCCTGTCAGGGCCCTGGATATCCCAATGGAGGCGGCCCCTGCCTGTCCCATGACGCCGCCGCCTCTGACGCGTACAGAGATGTCAATCTGCTGTCGCACACCCTCGCCGGCAATCTCAAGTGGCGCAAGCATCACCTCCCTTGCAATCTCCTGCGGAATCATCTCAACAGGGACGTTGTTTATGCGCACCCTACCCTTGCCCTTTGTTATGTATACGTGGGCGCTAGAGGTCTTGCGCGTTGCAAAATATATCTCGGTCTTTGGCGTCGTCATTCAGTCCACCCTATCACTCTGCAGAGCTCCCCCATCGTGGTATACGAGGACGCAGATCTCGTTATCATTGCCTTTTCAAACCGCACCTTTTTGAACGGTTTTAGTTCCCTGGGCGAGCCGACGTAGGCGCGCAGGCGCTTGTGGGATGTCTTGCCAGACGGTTTTTTCTCAAAAGGCAGCATCCCGCGTATCATCTTTGTAATCACCGTGTCGGGCCTGCGGTAGTGGACGGGCCCATGCTTTGGGTTGATTATGCTGTTGATCTTTAAAAACTGCCGGTATTCGTGTATGGTGTTGGAGCGAGAACCGCTTATCATGATGCGTTCGCAGTTTACAAGGGAGATGCGGTTTCCCTTCAGGAGCATCTTTGCAACAAGTGACGAGAGACGGCCTGCAATGTGATCAGACGCATCGACCACAATGGGCCTGTCGGTGCCGTCGGCGTGCGGATTGGGCGTCTTTCCCTTGCCCGAACGCGTCCCGGGTGCTCCCGCAGCGTCGGCAGGCGCGTCGCCAACACCAGAATCGTCAGAGTCCCGGCTCTTTGTAGCAAGATCTCCTTCGGGGCGCACGTCCTCCTGCAGCTCTGCAGATATCTCTTTTTTGGAATCCAGTGAGATCTCTAGCACTTGCTCTTTATTTTCTTCCACAGGCTGGGAGGATGGCGCCGCCGCATCATCAGAAGGCGCATCGCCCGGCCTCGAAGAGGCGTCATTGCCCTCAGCCAAGCAGGATGACCCCCTTGCCGGTCGGATTCTGGCTTATCAGAACGTCGTGCGCAATGGCAGTCCCCCCCGCCTCCTTGATCTTTGAGAGGGCGCTTGCAGATATAGAGAAAGAGTACAGGGTGATGCGGTGCGGGATGCTTCCCGTGCCCAGCACCTTGCCCGGAAAGACCACGGTATCGTCGGCCTTTGTAAGCTGCCCAAGCCGTTTTATGTTGATATTGCGGCGCGCAGACGACGGCTTTAGCAGGTACTCTGCAAGACGGGCCCACAGGGGGGCATCATGCTGCAAGGACGCCTTTTTGAGGTCTCGCGCGGTATGCAGCAGCACGGAATTTGCCATGCAAGGCGCCGCCTGTGGCCCAAATATAATGTATGCCTAGCAGGAAGGGGGGGTGGAATCATGCGGTGGAGGTGCCGCAGGATGCCGGCGACAGAACGCAAGTCCTGGCGGCAAAGGTGGGCGCCGTGCAGTCGCCATAACGGCCTGGGGGTAGTCCGGCATGCGGCTCCTTGCGACGCCTCACGTAGACTGAAGGGGCAGTATGCATGCTGAGAGGCCCACGGACACTTGCAAACGCGTGTGTGCGATCCCATACAGGAGCATGCGGCCGTCTCAATAGCGAGCCGGCGGAGTCCGTAAAGGTCTGATGCGAGGATGTGGGCTGCGACGCAAGGCGGTTCCTCAGAGGGCGCCACCGGCGGAGGTCTGACGCCGCGCAGGAGTCTTCTGCCTGTCCGCATGCAGGAGATGGCCCGTAACGACGCAGGCACTGGAAGGACTTGACGTGGTGGCGGCGAGGGTTTGTCATGCGGCGGGATGTGGACCGCTGCTGCTGCCGGATGCCTTCAGGCACGGGTGCAGGTATCCGGGTGTCGTCTGTGACTTTTGGTGCGTTACGCGTCGCAGGCATTCTGATGTACACGGTCGTTGCAGGTATGCTGGATTTTGTATAAGGTCGATACGGGCAGGCGTGGAATCCCGAACCTCAGCGTCGGGATTATCCGAGTTCCTTTACTATGCCCCGAAACTCGGCCAGCTTGCGGTTGACCTCGTCGATGCCGGCAAGCAGGATCTGCTCCGGCCTGAGCGCGCCCGTGGATTCTATCGTCAGTATGCGCTCGTCGTCTGTTTCACCGTCCACCAGCACAGAGACATTTGCAGAGTTCCATTTCGCATGCTCCGTCCCGCGCCCGAGCCTGGCAAAGCACTCGGCCTTGACTTTTTGTCCAGGCGCAAGATGCACTATCGGGATCTTGTTGGAGATTGGCAAGATGTCGGCGTCGTCGGAGATCAGGCTTTCTGAGAGAACCGTAATGCTTTCGGATTCAGACTCCGCCGAGTCAAGCACAAGCATGACGCGGCAGTTCGAGCATCCTGGATCACCCCCGCATGAGCAGTCTGCAGGCTCAGAGAACCTCTCAAGGTCAGTCCTCAGCGGGATCAGTCCCAGCCTGTGCGCCAGGCCTTCGTCTGGAATCACCGACGAGTTTTGTACGATGTCGACCGTATCTATTGCAAACACAGGGACGTCGTTGAGGCATGTCCTCCGCAGCGCGTTTGCATACTGCAGCGGGACGCCCTTCAGCTTTACGGATATCTTGCGGTCATCCTTGCGAACAAGCTCCAGAGAAGACAAATCTCTTTTGACGCTTGGAACTCCAAATAAAAATCTAGACGGCGGAGGCCGTGTGCAATCTCAGGTCGATTGGCCTACAGACACGGGTTGACGCAGTCCCGTTTGCGCCGGGCAGATACCGTCATGCAGCC
>JAGWAX010000161.1 GCA_021296175.1 Nitrosopumilaceae archaeon
GGGGCGGGCCAGGGAGCAATCGGAAGCATGCCGGCAGTCGACAAGCTGGTGAAGGGCGGCAAGAGAGCGGGCACGCTGATCGGGGCAGGCAATGATGATGAGGAGGACGGCCCTGCCCCCGAATCCAGTTTTGGCGAGTCTTCTTACGAGAAGCCTGCTGCGGGCGCAAGGTGAATCGGAACGGGGCGGAAGACAGCGTGGAAGAGCGGGCGAAAACAAACCAGTACGGACAGGAAAACGCGCGCGGCAAAACCCTCGCGGATGCGGCCTGCGTGTGCGGCACCATATACGCACATAAAGTAATAAAAACATATAAGGTACTATACGGTACATAAAGCATGCCGATAATACTGCAGAGGGGCGAGATGATGGAGTCCCAGCACAAGGTAAGCACGATGTTTGGCGGCGGCATGCTGCACGTCACCAACAGGGCCCTGATAATTGAGATCAAAAAGAAGGGAATCATATTTCACAGGTTCCACAACCAGATGTCGGGCATAAAGGCAAAGGGGCTCAGAAAGATAAGGCTGCAGTGGCCCAAGAATTCCGACCTGTTTGACTTTGAGTTCAAGGCATGGGGCGCGGGAAACATCGTGCGCGCCATTGCCGAAAGACACGACTATGCAAGGAACTATTCGCTTGACGGCGTCACCCGGGCGATATTTACCGAACAGCAGAGAAACGAGAGGTGGGCCGCAAAGCAGATGCGCAACGCGGAAAAGAGAAACGACGGGCAGGCAACTGAGATGTGGAGATGGTTCCTGCTGTACGCGCACGGCATATCATGCAGCCGCTCCGTGCGGATACCGGGCCGCGTGGAGGACCACGTGTGCTGGAACGACTCCTGGCTTGATGACAGGTACGCGTACACGTTCAACCACTACTGGGTCAGCGGCAGGTTCGAAAAGGCCCCCGTGCGCGGGGGCGGGACGGACCCGGAGACGGGGGCGTACCGCATACCAGTCGAGCACGTGCGTTTCTTCCACGGGTATCCGTACGTCAGCGGCGACGCGTTTGCAGACCCGGTGTACGAGCAGGGCTTTCTGATTCCGACCATGCTGGAGTCGATGACCGACGGCGAGATGATAGCAAGGAGGTACAGGCCCCGCGACAGGCTCGAGATGGGGGTCGGGCTGGACGTGGTGGATCCCACGTCCATACTGGGATACCTCAACGACCCAAAGGAGGCCACCATAGGGGGCAGAAACGACTCCCCGCTCACCCCGGCCGAGGCCAGGGTCCTCCACGGGTACGGCCTTGTGCCAGACGAGGTGATCCAGCAGATTGGCCGGTGATCTTTTTCCAAGCGTGGGTTTCCAAAAAGGCATGCGTTTTTGGCCAAGCTCCTTGCGCCGGACGCGCCCTGTGCGCGTACCGGACACTACGCCCCCAACCTTGGCCAAGCTACTGAACCCTACAAACAGCAAACAGATATTCATAAATTGCAGCAGGGGGATTATTTCTTCATGGCCACCATAACCGCATGTACGGTGCCCGAGGTCATCGACATGGCCAGGCGCGCAGGGCTCGACGAAGTAGCGGACCGCATAGACTACCTGTACAAGCTTCCGCTGGAGAACGGCGCCGACCCGATGGATCCTGACTCTGCAAGGTCGCTTGTGTCCTTTCTGACAAAACATCAAGAACTGCCAATACCCGGAATAACAACGAACCCAGAAGGACACGTACATGGGGATTGGGAGTTTACAAAGGACAGTAACTTGGGGGTACAGTTCCTGCCATCGGGGGATGTCTGGTTCATATATGCGTCCAGAGACACAGACACCGGATTCTTCAGGATGCGTGAGACCGGGACGATTGCGCCTGATGACCTGCTCAAAAAGATCCCACCTCTTGTCAACCGTACGATGTGAGCCATGACCGATGTCAGTCATCTTGCCTCTTTAGTTCGATACTGCAGTCCCAACACCGTTAAAGATGGCATACCAATAGACAACGCCTTTTGGGTTCGTCCCGCCGAGGAATACCTCTCCGTCAACGTTCTGCCCGGTGACCTCGGAGTGGAAGATGGCCTTGTGCAAATCAGAAAGATACTTGCCAAAAAGGAGTTTGGCACAAGTACGAACGGCCGGTTTGCCGTCTTCAATGCGGGACGCGTCATGCAACACATGCGTGAATACGGAATGAGTGTCAAGGTGGAACATAGGCCCTCGCCTGACGATCCGACCCATGCAAGCATCGCGCCGGCAGGCAGATACGACGCGGATGCATGGTATAAATCGACGCGTATCATGGCGCGCGCATTGTCACAGTTTCTCAGGGATAACCCAGGCTCCGTGTACCTAGTACGATGATCCGTACGCCGTCACTGCAGCTGTCCGGCTTCTCCGGCCGGCCGGATCCGTGCATTGGCCGGATCGTCGGCCAACCCGGATTATGTGAAAAAGAAGAAAAAAGGGGGGGATGCCGCAGGCTACTGCGGCGATATTATCTTGGTCTGCGAGTACTGCCCTCCACCCGCAATGTCGGCCCTGACCTCGACCAGATACTTTTGGCCGATGGTGAGCCGGTGGTAGTTGTCGTTCTCTGCGCTTGCCGTCTGGTTTGTCGAGCGGTTCTCCGTATCCCCGACAAAGATCTTTTCGTTTACGGTTGCAGTGACCCCGGAGTGTATGCTTGCAGGCTCGAACGCGGCTATGAACATGTCGTCCTCGTCCACGGTGTCGTCGTCGATGTCAAGCGTGACTATCACCACGGCGTTGCTGATGTCCGTGTTGCCAGAGTTCTTGATCATGCCCGTGATGTACGAGGTGGTGCCCGTGTTCTGGATGTTGAGGCGCTTTATCTCCACCGCATCGA
>JAGWAX010000162.1 GCA_021296175.1 Nitrosopumilaceae archaeon
CTCCCTTCTACCCTCTCCCCCCTCCCTCCGAATACGACGCTGCAGGATTACGGGCGGCCCCGGTACCGAAGCGGCGCCGTCCGGGCGCATTTACGGCCAGAATGCCCCGGGATTTTGATTTTTATTACGATATTGCACGCGCGATTCATTGAAAGTAACTGTCGGGCACACGCCGGACTCGGACGACGCGTTCATGTTTTATGGGATGCTGGAGGGCGGCATCCCGTCGCCCGGATTCAGCGTCGAGCACGTGGTGGAGGACATAGAGGCGCTCAACAAGAGGGCCGCCTCGCCGCAGCTTGACGTGACCGCCGTCTCGGTCCACGCGTGCGCGTACATTCCGGGATACACCATACTCAGGAGTGGAGGAAGCTTTGGGCTCGGGTACGGCCCAATAGTAACTGCCATGGACGGGACGAACCTGGACGGACTCAGGGGCGCCAAGATAGCCGTACCCGGCAGGATGACGTCGGCATTCCTCCTGCTGCAGCTCGCGATAGGGGAGTTCGAGTACGTGGAGACGGAGTTTTCCCGCGTTCCGGAGGAGGTCAGGTCGGGCAGGGCCGACGCCGGCATCGTCATACACGAGACCCAGCTGTCATACGAGGACGAGGGCCTCGCAAAGGTGGCGGACCTCGGCAAGTGGTGGGACGAGGCCACGGGCGGGCTGCCGGTGCCGCTCGGGGTCAACGTAATGCGCACGGACATCGGGACAGAGGCCATTGCAAAGTTTGACAGGTACCTGCACGACTCGATACTCTACGGGAAGGAGAACGAGGAGGAGGCCCTGCAGTACGCCATGAGGTACTCGAGGGGCAAGCCCGGGGACATGATCAAGGAGTTTGTCCGCATGTACGTCAACGAGAGGACCGTGGACATGGGGGACGCGGGGGAGAAGGCGATCAACACGATGTTTGAAATGGCGTCGCAGAGGGGGCTGCTGCCAGAGCCGTTTAGGCCCAGCATAGCCCCGAAACTGCGGGTCGAGTGAAGGACCGTACCCGGAGCCGGCGCACCCGGCAGGCGGGCGCGGCGGCAAGTAGGGAGGACCACGCCGTCCCATGCACCGCACCGGCTTCCTGCACCGCACCGGCTTCCTGCACCGCACCGCCGGCAACCAGGCTAACATTATATTTCCAAGATTGCACATACACATCATGGCATGGCTTGTCGACAAGAGGATACTTGCAGGGGGCGTAACCATGCTTGCAGTCGGAATCGCGCTGTCCGCCCTGTTCAGCTCGTCGATGCCGGCAGGGCAGTCCGGGATGACGGAGGATGAGGAACTAGAGCTCTTGATTGCGCAGCAGGAACTGCAGGACTATAGCATACTGTCCGGAATACTGATTGCAGTCGGATTCATGCTGGTGCTCATAAGCTTCGGGGCCATCAAGAGGAGAAAGAAGGGAAGCAAGATCCAGTGAGGCGCCGGGGAGGGGGCAGGCCCGGCGCGCGCGTGGGAGTTGGTGCGTAAATCCCAAAAACGATCCCGGGGATGCCACGGCGCCGATCGGGGCCGACAGCAGCAGGACAGGGACGGACAGATACAAGGCAGTCGAGAAGCCCTGCCGGAGCTGGAGGAGTTCGTCCGGAAGGAGGTAAAAATCTACATAAAATACCACGCGGTCAAGACGGTCGGATTTTGATGGTTTACGCACCTGCCCCAGTCGCGCGGCGGCGCTTAACATACATAATATAAATTAGTTAATTTCAAATGTACATACAAATTTTATAGCAGATTTTAGACAAACGTTATAAAACACCATCTATTCTGTCGCAATAATGAGACATGCCGCAATACAGTGTCGTCGGGGTGAGTTGAAGTTCCCGGCAACTCCGCTAATCATGGCCGATTCCACGACAGAAAGGCGCTGTATGGCCGAGTTGGATCAGTCGACCCAAATTGATGGAAATTGAGCGCAAGGACGGACATTCGAGATGAAAACCGATACAAATTCCATGCGCTGGGCGCTGCCTGCGTTCTAGCTTTTGATGTGGACCCCACAAAATGGGATCGTTTTTTGCACGATCATCCATACGGTATGCCTCATTTATTCTTCATCTCCCACTGCGCAGTG
>JAGWAX010000063.1 GCA_021296175.1 Nitrosopumilaceae archaeon
TCAGGTTCGTCCTGGTGGTGGACACCGACACGCGCGAGATACTCTCGTTCAGCATAACGGACGAGAAGACCGGCGAGGTGCCGCAGTTCGAGAGGCTCACCCGAGAGGCGCTGGAGAACGCCGGGGTCGGGGCGGGCGCCCGCGGGGAGAAACCCGGGCAGGCCGCGGGGCGCGCGCCGCGGGACGGGGGGACGAAAGTGGCAATGCGGGCGGACGGAGGGTTCGACTCGCACCGCATTTTTGATCTCTGCGCCAATCTTGGAATCACGCCGTACATCAGGGTGGGCCCAAATTCGGCCACGCGCTCGCGCGGCGTGGGCAGGGCCAGGACCAACGTGGTCCTTGATCAGCTCGGGGGCGGCATCCGCGATCCCAGGGAGTTTGCAATGCTGACTGCAGATGAGAAGGAGGCGAACCGCAGGAAGTGGAAAGAGAGGGTACGCTACGGCGAGAGGTGGCTGGTCGAGATAGTGATCTCGTCGTTCAAGAGGCTGTTTGGGGACTTTGTACGCGCCGTACGCTGGGAGAACGTCGTGCAGGAGATGAACCTCAAGGTGCACATCTACAACAGGATGCTCACCATGGCGTAGGGTCTAGTCACGACGTGCGCGCCGGCACCCGGGCGCCGTATGACGGGAATTACCAAACTAACTAGCTGGTCGTGTTGGGGGGAGTGTAACCGGGACTCCGTGACACCGCCCCTTCGGTACGGCGCGAACGACACCACTAATTTACAGTCACCATAATCTGGGACGGCGGCGACAGCGCGCTGGGTCTTACAAGCGACTCCCACACGAACGCCGTGACGTCGTACAGGCCTGCCGCCTCCGGCATCCATGACGTGGAGACGCTCAGGGACTGTCCGGCCTCTATGTGCCCCGTCACCCATGACAGGGAGGAGACCGCGCTGCTCTCGGCATCCTTGATCACTATAATGTACACGAACTGCTGCTTTCTCTCCTGCTGGTTTGTCAGCTTTGTCGATACCTGCACCTGCTGGCCCTCTGATATGGAGCTGCCCATGTCGACGTTGAACCCGTCCGTAATTCTCAGTTCTGACGTCCTTACCCTGTCTAGCGGCGCCACTAGGGCCCCTATCTGCGACGCGGCCGTGACCGACTGCTCGTCTGCCTCGCTGTACGGGTTCGGTAGCGTGTTGTCCTTGTAGCTTGCAGTCACAACGTCGCCCTCCGCCACCTTCAGCCGGTGCCCGGAGGATCGATCGTCGGTGGTAAACGTTACGGCGCCCTCAAAGATCCCGGACGACTCGGATTTTTCGGTTACAACGAGCGAGATGCCCCCCGCATCAGAGTCCGACCACACGTCGACCTCGAAGCTGTTGACCGCATTCGGATTCAGGTTCATGTCGGGATCAATCACCCTGACCGTCCCGGTTCCGGACGCCGGGTATGACGACTCGGACCACTCTATCTGCCCTATGTTCCACCTTATCGGGGCGGTGTCCACTATGGTGTGGCCGTCGGTATACTCGAAGGAGACCGTGATTGCGTCGTCGCTTCCGGCCTTGATGTGGCCGCTGGTTGGCCCGCTGCCGCCGGTCTTCCGCTGCGGGTTGTCAAAGCCGCCGCCGTCCGCGCCCGTCCGGGAATCGCCGTCCGCGTCGTGGTCAAAGCCGATCAGTGTGATCTCTCCGGCGAATATGCCGGTGTTCGGGCCCGTCTCGACCAGCTTGTACCTTTCAAGCGTGCCCTCCCTGGTGGAGATCCTTATCGGGTCGTACTCGGTACCGCCTATGGAATCTACGGCCCTCGGGTCAAAGTTGTGGTCGGGCGCCACTATGGTTATGTGGACCGTGTCAGTCCAGCTGAACACCTTTTTTCCAAACGAGACAAAGCCGCCATACTCGCCGTCGTGGGTGGCCGCAGAGGCAGACTGCATGTGGGTGTCATCATGGCCGGGCACGGCCATGGCGCCCGGTATAGCCAGGGCCTGCAGGTACTGCCACGCGTTCCGGTCCGCGTCGGGTGATCCGGAGTACAGAAATGGCGCCAGCAGAAGGAGCAGGCCCGCCGCCACTGCCGTGGCAAGGAGCAGGCCCGCCGTCTTGGGGCGGCAGCCGCCGCGGTGCTCTTGTCGCCACCGCCCTAGTCCTGTGCCACCGTGCAAGAGCCTCTCTGGCATGACATACCACCGATTACTAATCAAATAACCCTTTCATTGCGCAGGCAAGGGATCGCGTCGAGATCACAGGCAGGGGCACCCACTGCGTCATCCACGTTAGCGATGGCGAGTCCTTCTGCTCTTTCTACAGGCGCCCAGATCTTCCACGCCGAAATAGTCGGACGCGCTCCTGCGGCATGGGTAGCTTGACTGCTGCAGACACCTGAGTTCTTTCTTGATTGACGGCACGTCATACGGTGTCGATCCGGAATCGTCGGATATGTTTGAAGAGACGCGCCTAGTGAATCGCAAGATGTCGGCCGTGCTGGCCGGATGTGGTCGAACCAGTATTATGCGACGCCCCCGCCGTCAAGCAGGTAAGAAAAATGGCTGTGGTACGCGGATGACGGCTGGCACGAACGGGCAGGGCGTGCAAGATGCAGTCGCAGCACTTTATGGCGTGATAGTGCGGCCAACCGCGACGCTCTGCCGCATATCCCATAATTCTGCGCCATACCTTGCGCCGTCTGTTGCGGTACTTGCGGCCGTCGTTGCCTTGGGCGTGCTGTTCCCGCTGGATTCCTTTGGGCGCCCGGTGGGCGAGATCACGTGGGACGGCGCTCTGTACGCCTTGGTTATGGGCCCCATCAATGGACTGCTGCCAATCCTTGGAATATTTTGGGTTGGAAGAAGGTGGGGCGGAAACCGCAGTCTTCGGAGGGCCTTCCCGGTGCGGCGTACTGTCAGGTGCCTGCCATGCTGGGGATCACGGCAGGCCGTGCAGTGTTGGGCCTGTACGCCCTTGCGGTTCCAGAGACCGCCCTACCTGACGGGAGCATCATATCCGCGGGGTTTGCGTACGGCGATCACATTATCCAGTCTGCCATCGGGCTGCTCTTCACCGGGTGGATATTTCTGCTACTTGTAAAGGCGATTCGCATACTGAACGGGTTTGGATACGCCAGATCCGCAGTAATCTTGGTGCTGGCTGTACTGATCGTATATGCGGCCAATCTAGCTCAAGGCATGGCCACGGTAGTCATCGACGAGTTCGTGCTGTGAGCACAACTGACACCCGAGCACAGCCAAAAAATCAGAGCGCCGGCACGACATGAACCGCTTTATTCGGCAGGCTTGAGTCCAAGGAGAGATTCAGGAGTCTTTGACCACGACCTGTCAACTCCTTCAAACTCGCAGGAGACTTCATTGTAACGTGCAGATTCTGTCTCAGGGCAACTGTCGATGCAATTCTGTTCTGTTGACTGCCCATTAGTACTAGTGGTTACTATATCCCCGGAATATTCATCTCCTACTCCAGGCTACGAAACCGATTATCATGATTCTGCATAAAATGCCACCGACCAAAACAGCCAGTAAGGGTCGTAAGCCGCCTCCTCCAATGGCATGTGACCGATCGCTATGTGAGTCCCTCTGCCTTCATAGCGAAAAACATCATGAGGCGCCCAAACGGAAACGGAGTGTTCCAGAGATATGGGCCGTACGAGATTGGCAGGTATCTGAAAAAGTTCGTGAGCCCAAACGCAAGCAGTACGATCCCAGTTATCAAAAGCCTGTTCTTCATTTTCTAGATTCCAAAGTTATGCCTAAAACTATGCTTGATGATCTCGGGATACTTGCAGGGGATGCCCCGCTCGGATTCGGCATGCACGTGCCATGTGGCGACATAGTCGGCCCCCTCCACCGCGACCACTCCCAGATACTGCACTATGTCGACGACTTTTCCGTCGTTCCTGCAGTTTGCGACAAATGTATTGTACCTTTCCACGGTCTTTGTAAATTCGAACTCTTCAGACGTGTTGGATCTGGACAAGTCGTGGTAAAGGTTGGCGCTGTCTGAAAACGTTATGACACCGACGGTTTCGGAGACTGGGACTATCCTGCTTATGGCCCAATACCCTGCCGCACGGCCGACGGGTTCAAGGTGCATCTCCCCGTCGATGCCGTTGGAGCCGACGATGTAGGTGATCTTAACATCCCCTATATTGTGTGGGCGCCCGTAGCAGTACTCGTTGCCTGAGGGAGTGACAAGGCATACAGAGTCCTGCCGCTGCTTGGTTAGCTGAAAGCTGTCGGGATCCGAGGAATATGCCATGTGCACTACGGCAAAGTCGTTGTAGGGGACGGAGTATGCGTAAAAATCGCTTATTGCAGTATGGTTGACCGAAAGCAGGACTGCCCCTACCGCCACTGCCGATACTGCCAGGAGAAGGTTCGAGTTCATCCGCTCTAGCCCCGCCTCCCGGTTCCTCTTTTCAGGGATCTGGCCAAAGAGTAAATCCCGCTTCCAATCAATACGGCAATGCCTGCTGCCACCATGTAAACTCCAACTGGCGTTGTAGTCCTTCCCACCGTGGGGGTAATGGGCGTCACACCTTCTGGCAAGTCCTCCAGAGGCTCGGAAGTCACTACCTCAAAGCTCAGTACGGTTACGGCAGCGCCCAAAAGGAGAGTGACTGCTGCGCCGATGGCGACATATCTGATCTTCATCTTCTCCCCCCGGGCACATCTTGGCTGCCGCCTGTGGCGGAACGATCGCCGAAGAGAAGTAGCAAACCCCGTATCGTTGCTGTTGGCAGCCGGTCTAGCTTCACGATTATGCGCAGGAGAGGTGGGAATGGCGGCTGCTGCAACCGTGGCAACTGTTCCCACGGCGGCAAGTGACGGGCCTCCATGTCATGCAGTCCAGTCAGAAAATGAAAAATATTTGCCCTTGTACTCCATCAGATGCCCTGGGACATTCTCTTGCAACCACTCCATATATCTCTGGGTTTCACGCTGTGACATGCCGATCACGACTTCTACGTTTCCATCGTGCTGGAGCACCCAGTACGAATTCAAGCCCCAATCAAGCACCCGGAAGCCATCATCATGTAGCGGAAACTCCCGTTTTAGGCCGACCTCCAGCATTCCCCGGATCTTGGGAACCTCGTCAAGGCCGGCTTCGGTCACTGCCGCCACCGGCCCTAGGAGTGGTTCGCCCACGATGATCGTCTGAGGGTCTGTCTCCGTGTGGTATATCATGGAAATCCCCTCCATGTATGGGGAGTATCCGTTTGCCACCATGAACAGGTATAACGAAAAGACCGCAACTGCTGTAATATGGTGGGGCCCCGCTAGAAGGAGACCGATCAGCAATGCACGCTTTAGCGCGTGGAGGCAATACGGGGCATGACAGACAAGAAGACCAGGTGGAGCACGGACGAGAAGATCCGGATAGTCCTTCAGACGTTCAAGCCGGAGACCAGCGTGGCCGAGCTGTGCCGCCAGCACAACTTGGTGCCGAGGACGGTATACCTGTGGAGGGAGAAGTTCCTTGCAGGAGGGCGCAGCTCGCTTGACGGCTCCGATGCAGCCCGGCAGTCCAAGCGGCACAAGAGGGAGGTCGAGTCCCTCAAGAGGATAATAGGCGGGTACGTCGTGGCCAACGAGGCTTTAAAAAAACGCTGGAGGGAGGGGCAGGATGAACGCGGTGCGCATGATGTGTGACGTCGTGGGCCTCAACAGGTCCCTCCGGATGTGCGGCGTGTCCAAAAGGGCGTGGTACCACGTGCCAAGGCCCAGGAACGTGACGCCCGACCCGGAGGTGCGGGACGCGATACTGGGAATCGCGCCGCAGAGGCCCACGTACGGCACGCGGCGCATGGCGGCCCAGGCATCCCGGGAACTGAACCGCCCCGTAAACCGCAAGGCGGTACGGCGCGTATTCAAGAGGCCGGGGCTGGAGCGAGCCTGCACGCACGAAGAAGGAGATCATCCGGTCCAACAAGAAGATCCCGGAGCCCAACGGACCGAACCAGTTCTGGGAGTCTGGCATGTCCTACATATGGTGCGGGATCGACGGCTGGTGCTATTGCTTCAACGTGGTCGACGTCTTCACCCGGCAGTGGCTGGCGTTCGTCCTGGAGGACAGGGCCACGCGCCGCGAGGCCAATGGCCGTAAACAACGCGGCGGCGGCTGCCGCGCCGGCCCTGCCGGGACTCACGCTGAGGGTCGACAACGGCACCCAGTACACCAGCCGGGACTTCAGGTCGTCGATGGCCGCGCTCGGGATCGAGCTGGAGTACGTCTACGTCAACACTCCGGAGCAGAACGGGCACATCGAGTCGTTCCACAAGACGCTCAAGAAGGAGTACGTCTGGCCGCGCGAGTTTGCGGACCTGCGGGAGGCAAGGCAGGCGATGCTCGGGGCCTTTGATGACTACAACAACAACCGAATTCACTCCTCGCTGGAATACCTCACGCCGTCGGAATTCGCCGAGGCGTGGGGGCGGCAGGAGGCGGAAAGACTGGAAAATAAGCGCATAATTGGGGGCGGCAGGTGTGAATAAGATATTGCAAAAAGTGGTATCACCGAACGGGGACCACTCCAAATAGTCGGAACTGCAATCTTGTACCTTGCCTTCATTCTGCCACCACGGGTGCGGCAGTTGCCTGCTTGCCGCCGTCTGCGATACCGGCAACCTCCATGCAGTCGACGTTCCGGATAAAGTCTTCGGCAAAGAGCCCGTCCGCTCTCAATGTGCGAAGATCCTCACCCACATTGCAGTAAACGTCCGCGTTTATCCTGTCTTCAGGTGGGTGGTAGTACAGTTCTAGCGTCAACCGGTTTTGCGTCTCAAAGCTCATTACGCCTACTTGAAGACTTGCGCTCCCCCTGTCGCGGTACACAAACTCTTCTTTTACGTCTGGATACACCTCGTGCATTGCCAAGTATGCCGGATGCGCGGTCATCTTAGAGTATATTTCGTCTCTTGACATGCTGTTTTTATCCAGCTCCTTCCAATCTTCCCAAGAGTTTTCGATTATGAAAGGCAGTATCGAAAACAAAAACAGGACAAAAACCGTTATGCCTATACCCATGGCCAGATACAGCGCAAATCTTGCCAGGCGTTCCATGGCCCAGATGGTTCCCCGTGAGTATATAAGCACCGTTCCAAAACCGTGACGATGGGATATTCGGGTTCGGAGGGGTGCCGTCACCTCGCTTGGCAATGGCCGTTAACGTGCCATGTTCCCCGCTTTCCCGAGAATTCGTGCACCTGTAACTTACCAGCCCCCCGCATGGGACAACATAGTAGACAACTGTAAATGACAATGCAGACACCAATCCCTTTCAGGTTCGCCAATTTGATCGCCCCGTCCCGCGAATTTGGCAGTCGGAACCATTACGATGCTCTTGATAGTCCCCTCCTGTATGCGGACGCCCGCGCCCCAGGCAAACTCTGTTTCTTAATTCTTCCCGTGCACGCCGGCCGAGTCCCCGTCGGGCGGCGGCATGGCCGTCATGCCGTCACGAT
>JAGWAX010000064.1 GCA_021296175.1 Nitrosopumilaceae archaeon
CTCTCAGAGCCCGTACCTGTAATAGTCTTGGTGGGCCATTACCTCACCAACAAACTGATAGGCCGCAGTCCCATCCTATGGCGATAAATCGTTTGGAACACAAACCGTTCCAGGCATAGTGTTCTATCTGGAATTAGCCTCAGTTTCCCGAGATTATTCCCGTCCATAGGGTAGGTTGACTACGCGTTACTGAGCCGTCTGCCTTGCATTGCTACAATGACTCGCATGGCTTAGTATCAATCCGATAGCAGTCAGGTCCGGCAGGATCAACCGGATTCTGAAATGATGATTACACAATATACGTTCGTCTTTGTGTATGACTTTTGTTTGTTTTCGAAATTGGTGGTTGCTATTATTGCACATAATCTTCACATCTCAGATATTGACCGCTTGATCAAATCCTCATCTCTGTATGCGTGACTGGAGGCCCGTGAATCACAACGTGGCATGTTACCACACTTCATCACAGGCGCCGCCTATTGCGAAACGCATGCAGATTATATTATGTCCTAAAAAGCATATAAACCCTGCGAGAAGCCGCACGCGCAGGCCCTCCGCCCAGGTCTGATCTAGGCACGAGATTCAGCGCATGCTCTGTGCGCGAGGGCGCACGCGCCAACTGCCCAAAAATTTCAGGCGAGCCGAGTGACTGCACTTCGGGGGAAAGGCAGCCTCCTTCTCCACACGCACACCTCGGAATTCGGCGCCGGCACGGCTGCGGCGCCTCGCAAAACCTAGCGGCCGATGCGCCGCGGCTCGCCTTCTCTTTGTGCTGTGTCAAGCACCGTCGATTTCTCCAGTTGCATACGCCCGTACAACATAGTGCGGCACGGACAGATCACGGTTCGCGGCTGGGTTTCATGTGGGGGCAGAGGTCGCAACGCGCCAGCGCTGCATCACAGCAGGCAGAAGGGTCATGGCCGCGGCAGCAGTCACAATCATCAACGTCACAATCAGTACACGTCCAGGATTGGTTAAAATTACAAGCATAGAAGAATAAACTGTTGAACGCATACGAGGCCGAATATTCAAAAAAGACCCCGACATCGGCCAGGCTGTTTGCAGAATCGGCAAAAATGCACATAAACGGGGTGTCGCACAACATCAGGTACTTTGAACCGTACCCGTTTGTCGTAAAATCATCGGAGGGCGGCTGCCTAATAGATGTCGACGGCAACAGGTATACAGACTACTGGATGGGGCATTGGAGCCTCATACAGGGGCACGCGCCCAAGCACGTAGTGCGCAGCCTGCACGATCAGTTGGAAGACGGTTGGATGTACGGGGCGGTAAACGAACAGACCATAAAGCTGTCAAAAATCATATCAGGCGCGGTGCCGGCGGCAGAAAAGATACGGTACACTGCATCAGGTACCGAAGCAGTCATGTATGCAGCAAGGCTTGCGCGCACACACACCAAGAGGGACGTGATTGCAAAGGTCGACGGGGGATGGCACGGGTACGGGTCGGACCTGCTAAAGAGCGTAAACTGGCCCTTCAAGGAGCCGGAGAGTTCCGGACTTGTGGGCGCGGACAACATAGTCTCCGTCCCGTACAATGATCTTGATGCGACGGTAAAGATCCTGTCAGGGTGCAAAAGCAGGCTCGCGGGCATCATAGTCGAACCCGTACTGGGCGGTGCCGGCGGCATTCCCGCATCGGCCGAATACCTGGCAGGCGTTCAGGAGTTTGTCCACGGGTGCGGCGCGCTCTTCATCCTGGACGAGATTGTGACTGGTTTTAGGTTCAGGTATGGCTGCATGTACGAATCGATGCCTCTTGAGCCGGATGTCATAACCTTGGGAAAGATAATAGGCGGAGGAATGCCGGTAGGGGCGGTTTGCGGCGCCGACGAGATAATGGCACACGCCGACGCATCAAGCGCGGACCGCAGCTATATCGGAGGGGGGACATTTTCTGCAAACCCGGCGTCCATGACGGCAGGAAGGGTCACGCTCGAGTACATGAGAGACAACCAGTCCACATACGACAGGATATCAAGCATGGGGGCGCGTGCAAGGTCTGGAATTACAGGGGTTCTCGGAGACGAGGCCGCGGACGTAACTGGCGCAGGCTCCATATTCATGGTGCATTTTGCAGCGCCCGGCAAGAGGCACACGGGGGTGCGCAACGCGGAGCAGGCTGCATCGTGCGACCAAGACAAGCTCCGCCAGTACCACCTCAAGATGATTGCGCAGGATGGAATATTCATGCTGCCAGGCAAGATGGGTGCGATATCCAGCGCGCATGCAGACGGTGACATAGAACGGCTCGTAGCAGCGTCAGAGGATTTCAAGAGACACCGCCAATAGCAGCACAAGTCGTCGCAGGGCGCCACCGCGCATCCCCAGACAGCAGAGGCGCCGTATGATGGCTCGCGTCACGAAATGCAAGAGATGCGGCCGGGGGGGCGGCACGCCAGACCGGCGTCGCGTCAGTATCCGTGCGCGCGCATCCAGTCTGCAATGCCGGCAAAAGCCTTCAGGTAGCGATCCGCCCCCAGGGCCGCGTACACGTGGACATGGGCGTAATTACCCATGCAGACGCCTTCAAACATCATCCTGCATTCCTTTTTAAAGAATGGCACGGAGGCGCCCACGTTCTTCAGCGCTTCAAAACCGCACCCGTTTATTGTGACGCGCCGGTCGGACAACTCGACTTTGCGCAGAGTCGAGCTTGTACTGATTTTGGCGTCCACGGTCTCCTGAAAATCCCCGCTCCATTGGGGGGTGTCGTGGGGCCACCTGTGGGCAAACACCTTGGTCGCATCAAATTCATACGGCATGCACGTAGGGCGCCATGACGGCGGTAATAAAGACTGCCGCGGACGCGACTACCGTGGCAGGAGCGGCGGCGGCCAGACGCAGGTTCGCCTTGCTTTATTACAGAGTGCAAATCAGGAATGCTGCCGGGATAGCCAAGTGGTAAGGCGGCCGTCTCGAAAACGGCTACGCGAAAGCGTTCAGGGGTTCGAGTCCCTTTCCCGGCGCCATCGACTACAAAGATGTACGCGGCAGGCTCGGGACCGCCATCATGACATAACAGTAGCAGCAGTGGTGAGAGTGCAGGACGCGCCACCGGTCATACAATCGCAGATACGGACCGCTCAAAGTCCGACTCATACCAGACAGTCTTGTAGGAAGTGTTGCCGCCGCGCCGGCCCGGCAGTACGTTGATGGCCACGTGAGAGAACGTCCTCTTTTTGTCAACAGAGCCGTGCGTATGCAGCGCGCCGGCCGGAATGTACACCACGTCCCCGGCAGAGAGCCCCACTGTCCTAGTGCGCCTTATTGCAAAGCGGCGTCTAGAGCCGTCTAGTTTCTCAAAAACCTCGAGGCTTCCCGCCCCCTTTGTGGCCATCAGAATCTGATCGCCGTTATGGGCGTGAAGCTTTGTCCTAGAGCCCGATTCGAAGTGGACGTGGTACATGTCATGCCCCTTGGATCCTATTACGTCAGATACGGAGCGCATCCAAGTGCGGCCGGTAAACCAGTTCGGATCGACCTTTCTCAGATTGCTTTTGCCGTTGATGTTTGCTTTTCTCATATCTGATCTAATATCTTTTTCTTTTTGGACTGGAACTCGCGCTCCGTAATCACTCCCTTGTCCTTTAGCTCGCCTAGTTTTTCAATTAGTTCCAAGTCGCGCATGGAGTCGCGGCTACCGCCACCTTTCAGCTTCCTTAGTTTGTCATTGAGCACCTTTTCGGCCTTTTTTTGCATCTTTGATTCTTCCCTCAAGGCCTTTTCGCTGAGTTTTCTGCCCGTCTTGGCCGCCTCCTTGGCAGAGATTGCGCCGACTTCGACGGCCTCGGCAAGAACGGCGTCGGCTTTTTTGACGCCCTCCTGTACCGCCTCGTCGGCCTTTTTGAGAAACTTCCCGATATAGCCTTCGCTTTCAGAAGCCATACCGTGTGCAGGGGAATGGCACGTAATAATTCTTTGCATGGCGCCAAAGAGCGGGCTCGTGTCACTGGAAAGCTGTGCCGGCCAATCCTCATTGCCGGGTTTCACAGGCAGGGGGCAGTACGTGCGCGTCAAATTACAAGATCAAACGGATTCCAAACGAGTGCTTTGGGATAATCGCGTCGCGCAAGTTCAGTCATAAGATCACAATTGGTGGGAAGGGCGCACAGACATGCAGGGTCGCGCCAAGAGCGGCACGCCGCACAGCATGCCACAATCGCGCGCACGAGTCTCCGCCGCCGGGGGCCCCACCTATAGGCGGGCAATCCTTCTGAACTGGGGATTGTCATGAAGAGGCCTGAACGCGGGCTCATCTTTTGCCCACTGACGGATTGTCTTTGAGCGCGACGAGGCGGCCTGCTTTAAGAGTTCCAGGGCCTCCTGGTAACGTCCCAGTGCGGCAAGGCTGCGGGATTTTGCGTACGTCAGGTTCACGTTTGAGCCGTGCGACGACAGCAGCCGGTCATACGCCCGAAGTGCCTCATCGTGCCGGCCTGTCTCTGCAAGCTCGATCCCCCTGTGAAAGCGCGCGTCCGTATGATCAGGGTGCTTTTTCAAGACGCGCTCAAAGCATTCCATGGCCTCGGAGTGCATCTTCATCTTTCCGAGCACTATTCCCTTGTAAAATAACGCGTTTGCCTTTTTCGGATCAAGTGAATGGGCCTTTTCAAGCATCTTGATGGCGTCCTCGCGCTCCTGCAGCCGATCAAGCAGGACGCCCATGTTAAAATACGACGCGGCGTGCTTGGGATCGGCGCTTATTGCCTTTTGGTAATATTCGGCGGCGTCCTGTATGTTGCCCATCTCGGCCATTGCGATTCCCCGGTTGTTGAGGGCCTTGACGTCACCGGGGGATATGGCAAGCAGCTGATCAAAGCAGGTGACCGCGTCGGAATATTTCTTGGCCATGTTGAGCGCCATGCCCTTGCCGTACAAAGCCCGGGTGTTGCCGGGATCGGACTTTAGTATTTTGTTGTACAGGGAGATGGCATCCTTGGGCTTGCCGGATCCCGCAAGCGAGGCAGCCCTGTTCAGTATCTCTTTTGAATCGGACCCAGAGATATGGTTGTCGCCATTGCCCCTGCCGCGTCCAAAATTGAAGAATCCCACACACATGCTACATACGGCACGAATTTACATTTTGTGGGATTGCGGCACACGCGGATGCTTGCGCCGTGCTCGGGCATACGGGCGCAAGCGGGAGTGGGGGCGGCCATAGCAGCCACGGCGGGGGGAGGGGGTAGAGCAAGCCAGTCCCAAGGCCGGACACGGCCGAAGGATGTGGCATCGGCGCCGTTTGCCGCGCCGATCAGGGGTCGCTTACGGGCGCCGCCACGTGCGTCACGTTACGCCCTTGTCACTTTCATCAGTGCTGCCGGCCCCGCAAAGGGCCTTGAATTTTTCTACCGCCTCCAATGCCATCTTCTCTTGTTCGGCGGCAGACGTGTCGGTCGGATCATCAGAGGCGTATGCGCCGCCACCCACATCCGAATCCGCATCGTTCGAATCCATGATTGGAGTGGAGGGGTGCGTACCCACATAAAAGATTGATCACGCCGGACCACGCTGCTGATGCGGCACGGCATATCTCGGCCTTGCGCCGTCGCTGCTGCTGCTGCTGCCGCGTCTACCGTCACCGAGACGGCCTTCTGGCATGTCGACATACTTGCCCGCAACAACGGCGACAAACACAAAATAACGATGCGTCTGCAACCGGGGCATGGGCGTAAACATAAAGGACATAATCACAACAAGGGAGAGAACCGACGTAGGATACTTTGCATCAAAGGTCGTGGCAATCGACGCGTACAACGCAATATACCAGTTCCTCTCGAGCATACGGGGCGCCGACGGAGCCCAGATGACCGATTCGAGTGGAAGGGTGACAAGCCATCTCAGCGGACTGTTCAACCGCAACATCAGCTTTCTCGTAACTGGTGTCAAACCCGTCTATGTATTTGATGGCAAGCCGCCATCCCTCAAGTTTGCAGAGGTGGAGAGGAGGCGCCAGGTGAAGAGGGACGCGGCCGTAAAATACGAAAAGGCCGTATCCAGAGGAGACATGGCCGAGGCCAGAAAATATGCGCAACAGACCACGTCACTTCAGGACGGAATGATACAAGAGTCAAAGCATCTGTTGGACCTGCTGGGCATCCCGTACGTGGATGCCCCGTCAGAAGGCGAGGCGGTCGCGGCGCATATGGCAAGCGCAGGAGTTGCCTTTGCATCCGCAAGCCAGGATTTTGACTCCGTGCTGTTCGGGGCAAAACGGCTCGTCAGGAACTTTACAAGCGCCAGGAGGAGAAAGAATCCAAACAGCAACACGTACGTCGACGTTGTGCCCGAGATAATCGAGGCGCAAAAGGTGTACGACGCGCTGGGCATAACCCATGAACAGATAGTCGACATTGGAATACTCGTAGGGACAGACTTTAACCCTCGCGGCTTTGAGAGGATCGGCCCAAAGACCGCGCTCAAGCTGATCAAAAAACACAAGAGGCTAGAGGACATACCGTCCATACAGGAGCAGCTGGGCAGGACGAAATACGGGGAGATACGGGAGATATTTCTCGCGCCCAAGGTGCCCGACGAGTATACCCTGGAGTTTGGCGCGCCTGACCGCGATGGCATACACGAGTACTTGGCAGGCGAAAGGGACTTTAGCGGGGAGAGGATACAGTCCTCACTCCACAGGCTTGAAAAGGCCCAAGAAAGGCGCAGCCAGAGCCTTGAGAAATGGTTCTGACATGTGGTTGCTCCATTGCAAGGTGCCTGCGGCGGCAGATGATCCTGTTGCCATTGTATAGAGCGTTGTTGCTATTATTACGAGTGGGATTTGCAGATGCAGGGGGGTGCGGGCCTCCTCCTCCTCCCCTCCCTCTCTCCTCCCCTCCCTCTCTCCTCCCCTCCCTCTCTCCTCCCCTCCCT
>JAGWAX010000065.1 GCA_021296175.1 Nitrosopumilaceae archaeon
TTATTGATCAAATTGGAGCCTGCGCTGCCTCAAGGCCGCTGTAGCGGGTGCCTGCAGGCAGAATTAAGAAACAAAATTAATATCGAAAACCGTTAATAATTACTATGGGTGTATATTATGAAGTGCTGCGTCCCGCGGACAAAAACGATCTAGGTGTAGTCGGCTCCGACGTCGCCGCCGTCTTGAACCGTCTGCCGCCGGACGGCTACGTCTCGGCAGGCGAATTGGAAGAGATTTGCGGCCGCGACGCGACTAGTTGCGCGCTGGAATGGGCGTGCGAAAAAGGCATACTGCATAAGACGATGCAGTACAGCAGCGTGATGGATCTTGAGAGCGTCAGGTTCTGGCTTGCGCAGCTCAACCCGCCGCAGATGAAGAGGTTCAGTCTGGAAAAGGGCACCAGGTGCACGTATGCCAACGCACTCGAGTCGTTCAACCGGTGGCTACAGGGAAAGAAGTTTTCTGCGATGAGGGGGACAGGCAAGCGATCGGCCCGCGTGGAATTTACGGACGTCGAGGAGCTGCTGAGATTCTGCGAGGATCCGGAGCAGGGATCCCTCATGGTAAGGCGCGTCGCGAGGCAGTATCTGACCGATCTGGCAATCTCCAAGCACTCCCTGTCCACTGCCGTGGTGCGGTGCGCGGCGGTAAAGTCGTACTTTGCCGTGCATGACATCCAGACGGATCCGAGGGTGGACAAGAGGCGCCACACTGTCCACGACGTGCGGGATTCTCCGGGGATGGGCCTGTTTGACCTGTACAAGATGATGACCGTCGGCTGCATGGACGTCATGTTCAGGGCGATAATAATGATAAAGTTCCAAGCGGGGCTGGACGCCAGCACGTTTGCCGACAGGTTCAACTTCGAGGCATACCCCCAGATAGTCAGGCATCTGGGCATCGAGGACTACGAGGCGTGGGACCTTGGCAGGTGCCCGGTCCCGGTGAGGCTGGTGCGTGTCAAGACCGGCACGGAATACACCACGTTCTTGGACAGGGACGCCGTGTCGCACCTGCAGGACTACCTGAGGTGGAAGGAGTCCAAGGAGGGTAGAAAGCACGATCCCTCGGAGCCGCTGTTCGTGACGCGCCGCGGCTCGCCGGTGGGGCCAAACTGGATATCCATCAAGTTCTCCAAGGCCGCCACGAACGCCGGCATCCAGAAAAGGACGTCGCACCGGGTGTACAAGATACACTCGCACGAGGTGCGTGATCTGCTGAAGTCGACCCTGCTGGTGTCCGGATGCGCGCAGTACGCGGCCGACCACGTGTTGGGGCACGCGCCGCGCGACTCCTACGAAAAGCAGTCCACGCTGTACCCGGAGAAGCTGCGTGAAGAGTACGCCAAGGCGTCCAAGCGCCTAAACATATTCACCAGCATCGAGAGGCACCTGAGGGGGGAAGACTGCGCCGGTTCCTAGATGCGGTGGGAAGAAGCTGCTGCTGCCGGAGTCGACCACCAGAGGATCGAGGCGCAAAATGAGATACAAGGCGCATTCAAGAGGATGTCCGGCTCCATGGCCGACATGTTCAAGATCGTCTCGTTGGACAGCGGAGGTGTAAGCCCGGATGCCGTGACCGACGATATGGCGCGCAGGCTCATGGGGCTGGAGGGCGGCGGAAAAGGGGAGGGGGCGCGGGGGCGTCCCCCGGAACCGGGCAGGGGACGAGGTCTTAAAAATACTGGACGCAGATGACGAATCCTGAACGCTGCGTACTATGCGCGGTTTCATAAGAACCTCAAGAAAATCAAAAGTCCGACAAGCAGGTTGCCAAAACAATCATTTCCAAAATGGATGAAATCGGAGAAACTCTGTGCAATATTGAACACCCATACGAGATTCTGGACGGTGTCGGACCGGAGCGCCTTACGACGAACAGGTTGTGGGAAGAAGACGTACCCGCATGCAGGATACGCATTGGCAAATACAGGGCGTTTGTAACGGTTGAATTGGGGCACAATTCGATCCTGGTGCACGGGCTTGGGAAGCGCTCCAGGGCATACGACACGCACAAAGGCCGGGATTAAAAATCCGGATCGTCCGCGGGTGCTGCCCCGTTTAGTCGGACGGGATTTGCCGCCTGCAGTGGCACAAACTCATCTGGCCCATTCCCGTCTTCTGCGAGTCGGTTCCAATTCGAACTTTGCCGTCTAGATTCGTACTTGTAATCGTAGAGTGGTCAGGACACCGCCAAATTGAGGCCGTCCAAATGGAAACAAACTATATCGAAACTATGCTGTCGTCGTCGTTACAGCCCACCAAAGTTCTCCGGCCTCTTCAGTATGCCCCCGCCCGTCAGAAACTCGAGCTTTTCGTCCAGGTTTCTCATGGCCTTGACCTCGTCGGGGGTCAGCTTCTCCCCCGCGTCGGCCTTTTTGAGCGCGCCCAGAACCTCGTAAAGTAGCGGCGCCAGTACCTCTCGGTGCACGCCGGGCGGAAGCTTGTACATGTACGGGTTGCTCTCGACGTTTATCTCAACTTCGGATCGGAACGCGCTCGTGCGGCGCATGTGCAGGTAGCCGGCCAGTATCATAATCGGGAACCCGGCCAGGGTTACGAGCGCCACATACAGCGTAAAGCTCGAGAATACGGACTGCAATGCCGGATAGTTGTCCACCGCCAGATAATACGTCAGGGTGAGCGTGTTGGCCGCGCCGAATATGAATACGAAATACTGCGAATAGCCGGTCCGGAAGTAGAACCAAGAGCGGAAAGGCACAGACCGCTTGGAGCTGTGGCTGCCGTCGCGCACCTCGTTGCTGCGCAGGCTATCGCTGCCGGCGCCGTCCCCACCGTTTTCGCTCAATCGTCTATCACCCCCCTCGCATACGAGCCCACACTCCCCCCGTCGATCAGGTGCTGGAGGCGCTCCCGGAGCCGGTCAATCTCGCCGATCTCCTCGTCGGTAAGCTTCTCCGATATGGAGCGCTTGAGGACGGCCCTCAGGATCATCTTGTAGGCAGGCCCGAACGCCTCCCGGGTGAACCCGGGCTGGAACTTGTAGTTGAAGATGTTGTTCTGCATGTTGATTGCCATGGCGGCCGAGTGCGCGCCTATCCTCTTGTAGTGGGCGTATCCGACTGCCGTAACCACGGGAATCGCCACCAGCACCGCCGTTATGACGTACATCTCAAACGTGGGGAAGATCTCCTTGATAAACGGCACCTCATCTATGGCCAGAAAGTAGGTGGACGTCAGGACGTTGACTGCCCCCAGCAGTATAATCAGATATGTGGCGTACCCCGTTCTAAAGTAGAACAGGGTGCGAAAGCCCTTCCTAGTCGCCTTCATGCCAGCAATACCCGCGATAGGCATAAAAAGATCACGACGTTTCGGTTCTTTTGCAAAATAGGAACGAGGCATGGCCGCGACGTGCAGTTTGGGCACGTTCGGTATGCGACATAACGCCAAACGAGCCGTCGTTGAGCGACGCCAGTGACAATTGTGTTCAAACCATGACTCGGATGCGGGCATGCAGGATATTGCAGGAGGCTCTAGCTGCTCCGGGCCTGAAATAGTTGGCAAAAACCTTCATGTCATCATCAGGCCCATCTTTCGGCTTTTAGACGCGCGGTCACCTTGCAGATATCGCATCAGATATCTGGATCACTTTGGATACGTCCCCGTCTATGTAATAGTCGCATGACTTTATGCCGGACACGGGTTCGGCCAGCCCGCGGCCGCACAGCAACAGGTGCATACGCCTTGACCGCCTGGACACGGGGTATATGCTGTCTGCAAAAAAGCTCAGCCCTTCGGCCGTGCTGGAGAACACGACCGTTATGAGCGGTCCGTTCCTCGGATTCCACACCTTGCCTGCCAGCCTCTCAAAGTCAAGGTCAAACAGCACGCCGGCGGCCGCCGACATGTCTCCGAGCTCAAAGACGGCCCACCCGCTGGAGCGGTATATGGAACAGGCCGCGTGCGACACGGGCTCGCTGCGCAAGTCGGCCGCGATCACAAGCACGCTCTTTACCTTCCCCCGGCTTGCGTGCATGTCCGCGTCGCGGCTCCCTATTTCATGCAGAGAGCGCGAGATTATGCCGCCCAGGTAATTCTGCTCGGCCGCCCCGATCTTGCCTGTCTCGTACATGTCGCGTATGGCGTCTGACGCGGGCAACACCACGTCCAGTACCAGATTCGCTGGGGAGGCCCCCGATCTGACGCAGTTGCGGACCACCTGCACTGCACCCGACTCTGACGCATTCCTGATGCACTCCATGTATACGGACGCGGCCCTAAAGTAATCATCCGGAAACGCAAAGGATTCCTGCCCGGGACGCAGCGACCACAGTGTGACGTTGCCTATCTCCCTCCGCCCCAGTGTGCCGTCTGCAGCAAGCATCCTGAGGTACTTGGACACGGTTGTACGGCTCATCCCAAGGGCTTTGGCCAGCTCCACGCCGGACATGCCCCCTTTGGCATCCGCATCCCCCAGCGCCTTGATGAGCCGCCTCCGCACGTCGTGTATGGGGTAACCCCGCGCCATACACGGTGTTGATCACGCATCGTATAAAGTGGTACCATGCGCCACCGCCTGCACACATAACAAAAGTAATATTCGCACCGGTAAGCGTGTCAGTCGTTGAACGGCAACACAACGCTGGCATCCGTGGGAGGCCACACACTCCGGTACAGGCACTTGATGGTCATAGCCATACTTGCCGCGGCCGTCGCCGTCGCGTTCCTGATAAGGGCCCAGCCGGCCCAGTACGGCTTTGAGCTCAACGAGTTTGACCCGTTCTTCAACTACAGGGCAACACTCTACATGGTGGAGAACGGCATACCCGCCTACTACGAGTGGCACGACACCATGAGCTGGTATCCCAACGGCAGGGACGTATCTGCCACGTCACAGGTGGCCCTGCACATGGCCGCGGCAGTCACGTACCAGATGTTCGGCGGCGGCATGCCACTGTACGACTATACCATACTGTTCCCGACCATATTCGGGGCGCTGACCGCGGTGTCCATCTTTGCGCTGGTGCGCGTCATGGGAGGCACCTCGGCGGGGCTGTTTGCGGCCATGCTGTACTCCGTGTCGCTGCCCATACTGGTGAGATCCCCCATGGGGTGGTTCAAGTCCGAGCCGTTCGGGCTGTTTCTGAGCATAACGGCCGCATACCTGCTCGTAAGCGGGCTGTACTCTTCTGGCAGGGGGACGGCGGCGGCAAGGATGATAGCGGCGGGCCTCTTTGTATCCTCGTCCGTGTCCGCATGGGGCGGAAACCAGTTTCTCATAATAGTGATAGGCATCCTGTTTTTGGTGCTCCCGTTTCTACGCAGGGATCACAACTTTCTGCTGTGGGCGGTCCCGCTCTTTACGGCGTCCGTGCTGGCCACCTCCCTCCTCTTTGAGAGGGGCGTTGTATCCACGCCCTTCTCGGTACTCGCGCTGGCCGCATCGGCCGGATTTCTAGTCGCCTGCATCTTCATACAGAAAAAGAGCGCGCGGCACAAGACCCGGAACGGGCTGATATTCTTGGCGGCCGTGCTTGTGGTGCTACCGGCCGGGGGCGTCGTACTCGCCGAGAGCAACGCGGTGAACCTGCCAAGCTACAGGTACCTCAACGCGCTCAACCCGTTCATGACGACTGAGATTCCCCTCGTCGAGTCAGTAGCCGAGCACGCCACCACCACCCTGCAGCAGTCGTTCCTGTTCCATACGGTGTTCATGATATTTGCGGGAATCGGCATATGGCTTGTCATAAGGGCGCTTGCAAGATACAGGCAGGACAGGGTCTACGTCAGGCCCGACATGCTTGCGTTTGCCCTCATGATCGGCATGACGGGCGTGTACATCAGCTCGTCATACGTCCGGCTGGAGGTGTTTGCCGCAGTATCCGTCATTATCATGGCGTCGCTCGGACTCGGCATGCTCTCAAGGGAGTTTCTGGGAAGGGGCAGCATGGGAATGCACGGCGATGATTCTGGTACGGGTGAGCCCCATACGGCCCAAAATGACCGCGTGCAGGCGGACGGTGGTGATGGCGACGGCTCCCAACTGCCTGACGACGCATCAAGACCGCAGGGCGGTGCGGCCCAGACCAGAACCTCCGGCCCAAAACAGTTGTCTATGCGCGCGCAGCGCCGCGCAGCGCGCGTGCCTGCGCCTACGCGCCGCGGCGGCAGCAGCGGCCGCCAGGGCGGCAGACGTCCTGTATCTAGCATCCTGAGCATGCCATATGTGGCTGGAATAGTAGCGCTACTGCTCCTTCCCCTGGTATATTCGGGCAGCGGAGCGTCCGACGTCTTTACAATTACCAACACGCCGCCGACCATACTGACCGGCGGCGCGTCGTTCGGGGTACCCACAGACGACTGGACTGACGCGCTAGCATGGATAAAGAACAGCACGTCCCCCGACGCAGTCATCGCGGCCTGGTGGGACTATGGATACTGGATCAGCACGGTCGGCGAGAGAACGTCACTTGCAGACAACGCCACCATCGACAGTAAGCGGATCGAGAGGCTGGCCGACATGTTCATCAGCGCGCCCGACGACGCGTGGCGAGACCTGCGCGATTTGGATGCCGACTACGTGCTGGTCTTCGTGGCAGGCCAGCTCCTGGAGAGCGAGTCTCCCGTGCCGCTCTACTCGCTGCAGCACGGCGGCGACGAGTCCAAAAAGCAGTGGTTCATGCGGATAGGCGGCCACGACCCCAACCTGTACCTGCACATGGACGGCCTGAGCGGCACAGAGTACTTTTGGGACAGCACCACGGTGGCTCACCTGTTCCCGTTCAGCCTGGCCACGTACGTGAACCCGAGCAACCCCGCACAGCAGTTCCCGACGTACGTGCCGGGGGCAGTCGCCATATACTCAAAGGACATCAAGTATCCCGCCGACGGGGACGGGCCGTTCAGGCTCGCGTACTCGTCGCCGTCGGCCCCATGATCGGCGTCTTCATCTACGAGGTAAACGACGAGTACGTTCCCGCTGACGGCGAAGGCAACGGCCCGCCCGGCATAGATCTGACAGATGTGATGCCGCCTGAGGAGACGATAGCCGCACAACCGGATGTTGTGAATGATGACGTGGAACCCCAGAACGAGACGGCCGTGACGCCACCCTGACCCGGACCCCCAATGGACAAGCCTTGCAAGTGGGGCACGGTACAAACTAGCACATTCACAATGCTTATGTTGCGTTTTACTTGGTGTCTGGCATGATTCATGCGGACAAGCAGCTTGTTTTTGAAAAAAAGTTCGAAGACAGAGAGGCAGACATAGTGATAGGAAAGGGCACCAAGGTAGAGCCCGGGGCCGTCATATACGACTCGTGCAGTATAGGTGAGGGCTGCATCATAGGCACACTGGCGGTGCTAAAGCCGGGCACCAAGATTGGGGATCACAGCATATTTGGCACGATGTCGGCTACGGAAGGCAACGTGAGAATCGGATCGTGGACCACCGTACACTCCCAGTGCCACGTGACGTGGGGGATGGAGATAGGCGACAACGTGTTCATTGCACCCTTCTTTTACAGTGCAAATACGCCAAGGATCAGCAAGGGCAGGTTCGGGTATCCGAACAGTACGGACGACCCAAGAATGCCGCCAATGATAAGGGACGGCGTTCGGATGGGGGAGAACGTAGGGTTGGCGCCCGGAGTGGTTGTCGGCGAGGACTCTGTGGTCGACATGTGCTGCATGATCACCAAAGACGTTCCCGCCAAGTCGCACGTCAGGGCCGGCAAAGAAGTAGTGGGCAGGGTGCGAGGATCCATCTAAGGCCTAGTTCACTTATGGGGCCATCTCATACTGCCTGAAATGCGCTAGATCAGGGTACGGAACGCCTTAACTGGAGTGGAAGAACAAATGGCGCCGCGGCACTTGCAACGGCGGGCGGCGCAGAATGGGCACAGTCACCTCACACGATCTTGTCCACAATCTCGCTCATTTTCTTCAAATGGTTCAGCCTCACGCCCGGATGAACGGGCAGCGATAGCACGCGCCCTGCAGCCCGCTCCGTGACTGGCAGCTTTCCGTATCTGCCTTTCATGGCCGCATAGAACGGTATCCGGTGCACCGGTATTGGATAGTACACATTTGCCCCAAACCCCGCCTTGTTGAGCGCTTTTTTGAGCTTGTCCTGCCTCTCAGTCGATATGGTATACAGGTACCAGTTGACTTCCTCGTGCACCCGCTGCTCTGGAAGGGTGACGTCCGCGCCCTCAAGCAGTCCGGACAACATCCTTGCGTTTGCCCTCCTCCTTTCAAGAAACGAAGGCAGTCTGCCCACCTGCACCTTTGCTATCGCCGCATTGATCTCCGGCATCCTCAGGTTCAGGCCAAAGGCTTCAGAGTCATATCCGCGTATCATCCCGTGGTTGCGCACCATTCGCAGCTTGTCGTACAGCTCCTTGCTGCCCGTCACTACCAGTCCCCCCTCCCCCGCGGTAATCACCTTTGCCGGATACAGGCTAAAGCACCCCATGTCTCCGAACGTCTGCGCCGCGTCCTCGATCACCCTCAGCCCGCGCTCGTCTGCGATCCTGCAGATCTCCTCGATCCTTGCCACATTCCCGTAAAGATGCACAGGAATCACCGCCTTTGAGCGCCGGCTTGTCTTCTTTGCCAGATCCTCCGGATCCATGGTATGCCTCTTGTCAATGTCAACAAATACGGGCCTTGCGCCCGTGGCCACCACCGCATTTGCAGTGGCCACGAATGTAAACGACGGGACCAGGACCTCGTCTCCCTTCCCGATGCCAAGCGCGTGCAGC
>JAGWAX010000066.1:0-6737 GCA_021296175.1 Nitrosopumilaceae archaeon
ATTGTCCCATAGTTCGCCAGGGGTCGCTTCATCACGGCTGGTACGTTGAAGGGGTTATCAGGTATTCTAACCGGTAACGGCCGCCCGCCTGTCATAACCGCAGGCTTGCCCGGAGAGGAGGGAGTTCGCATCCCCCGTCCTGACGATCACGTCTTTTGCCAATTTTGTATTCATGTGCGTGTGGAACCTACGAAAGCATCGTTGAGAATGTGGGTTGAAAGGGGCCTGTCCGAATGCCCTCTTGCATGCCCATGCGCACAGACACTTGGCGTGTGTCGTATCGGGAGCCAAAAGTTAGCCGGCCAGGCCTGGCCTTTGGGCCGGTTGCCGGCCCCGCCTAGTTTTTTATTCGGGGGCGCGTTGCGGCCCCCATGGGACTGCTGTATACAAAGCTGTACATTGACTTTGACCCCGGGCAGTGGGAGCAGGTTGCAAGCGATCCAGTGTCGTTTAAGACCCGCGCAGAAGGGGTCACGCTTGACGTGGAGGATACGTCCCACAAGCCCTACCGGCTCGTGTTCAAGGAGGGCGGCAGGGTCTCGATAATGCGCGTTACAGGCAAGTACCGCATCCTGTGGGATGACGGTGACGCGTCCGTGCAGCGGCAATAGCGGCAGCAGCAGCGGCGGCCGCAGCGTAGATTTTCACTACTGTCGCACGGGGTCCTGCCTACTGGGAAAACCCTGCAGCTTCTGGCCCTGACGTCACGGCAAGCGGCGCGCCCGCGCAAAAACGGCGTGCATCATGCCGGGAGCCGCCCCTGCGGACTGCCCGGATTCGTCCCCGCGCGCCGCGTACCCCTCGTATTGGAGTGCCCCCGGCGCCAGAAAATAAAAGGGGCCCGCCCGGCGTCCGTGTCGTGAGTCTCGAGGATAGCGCCCACCGTTTGGCCGCGGACTTTGATAACGCACCCGTTCAGGACGTCCTGTCGGTGCTGGACGGGGTGATCCCGCTGCTTCGGAGCGAGCCTGTTGCCTCCTACCTGCAGAAAAAACTAGACGGGCTGAGGGGCGAGACTGACGAGTCGGCGCGCCGCGCAAAGTGCGCCGCGCTCAGGCCCTACGTGGACTGGTACCTGCAGGGGCTGCCGCGGGAATGACGCGTTCCACATTGTAGGACGGCAAATCCGCCCTTCTGCATGCTTGTTGTCACAATTTCCGTGCAGCCGGTATCTGCATTGCCCCGCCCTGGATTTCTTCGTGCCGCAGAACGCTGTGCCGGCGCCGGCGCTGCCCTGGCGGGGCCGGAGGGAACCTGAAGTGGTGGCGGCGGTGGCGGCGGCGGCGGCGTCATGGGCGCTTTTTTCTTCACTTCCTGTCGGGCCGGGGCCTGGTGCCCGAAGTACTGCAGTCTGCGCCTGACTGCATATTACCACACCCGCTTATTCTCTTATTTCTGCCGCCTGTCGGCCGCCGCCTTCAAACACCCCTATGTTCTGGAGCGCCCGCTCGATCTCGTCCTTGTCCTCCGTTGCGGCCTCCATGTCCCCCACCAGCCTTACAAAGTACTCGTATCCAGTATCTTGGGCCTTGGTTATGTCGGATTTGTAGCACGCAAGCGCCTTTTCCATGAACGGCACGTCGCCGGCAAGGCCGCCAAGACCGTCATTATCATTGCTGTGTCTCTCTCCGCCACTTACACCGCCGCCAAGGCACTCGAGTATCCTGCTCGACACTCCGTCGATCTCAGGCATTGTCTTGGCCGCCTGCTGTTGCAGAACCGACGCGAACATGCCGGCCGCGCCCTTTAGCTCCGGGCTTTCTGACAGCGTGCTCAGCCTCTTCTTGTAGTGGTTTAGCGACTTTAGTATGATCTTGTATCCGCCCTCCTCTTTTAGGTATATGCCGCCCAGCCAGATCCTGTCCGCCATGCGCCCAGTCTGCCGCGGCGTCGTTAATAGGTTGTTGCGGCAGTTGCGTATGCGCTAACCATCGAAGACGCGACCGCCGCCTCACACCCCGTATCTCGCGGGCATGGGGCCTGAATTCGCGTGCAATTACTGTGGCCGACTGCCGCCGTTGCCCCTTCACGTCGCTGCAGCTGCCCGTGCACCCCTGTCGCACCTTATGCATTCGTCTGGTTTCGTAGGTCTGTCGCGCGCGACATGCGCCGCACCTTGTAGGCCGTCAGCCCGTTTAATCCAAAGACCACCGCCAGTCCCGCATACGCCAGGATCTGGCTGTTCTCTATGAGCACACCTGAGGCCCCCGCCCCCAGCACGCTTGGCAACAGCGACAGGACGTAGAGCCACCACCCGCAGCACCCAAGCGGCACCAGCGCAAAGAACGAAAAGAACGAGGCTGCCGCAGACGACGCTGCCACCTCCTTTGTCCCCCCGCCTTGGCCCTTGGCGCCCGTCCCCTCCGCGTTGCTCCCGGGGTCTTGTGCGACCCTGCATCCCGCGAGCCTCCGCCTCTTCTCTGCAAGGTGCGCCTGGAGCCCTGTCCCCACGCCTATTCCGACTATTATGGCCGGGTTTGTCACCAGGGTCGCGTGCAGGGCGGACTCTGCCGGAAGCGACGGGGTTGTTGCTATCACCACGGCCGCGTACGCCAGGACGGCCAGCCCCCCGAACAGGACCGGCCTGGCAGGAACGAAGGATGCGGCTATGGCTCGTACACCTCCGTATCCGGATGGAACGCGACCCACTCGAACCAGAATCCGGGGCTAAGCGCAAGGCGCTCCATGCTGCGCCCCTCAAGGGGGCCCGACACTGCCAGGCCGCCATAGTCCCACACGGATCCCGTCTGCACGTCTGCCAGTGTGGCGCTATCGTACTCGAACTCTAGCAGCTGCCCGTCCACTACGGGCCTCTCAAATGCCCGGGCGCTCTCCTCAAACGCGGATACAACCAAGACGGGCAGGCCGCCGACCGCGTCGTTTATCGCCCCCGAGTCCTCCGCGTCACCCTGCCTGTACGCCTTGTATGCCCCGTCGTTCTCAAATCCCAGTATGACCTCCTTTGGGTGCATGGCGTCTTGTGATGCCCCTGCATTGTCCACTGGGAATATTATGCTGTAGTCCGTATAGTATCCGCCATAGGGATCCACGTCGTATGCGCGCACGTGGCCGGTCTCGGTGGTCAGCACCAAGGTATCCTGGTGTATCTCCCTCCAGTCGTCCCATTTGATTACATCAAACGGTATGGTGTCGAGCCTCTGCCCTGCAAGCTCCCCCTTGATGGCGGCCCCCAGGGCCTGGCTCCAGTACGTCCCGGTTGCCCTGTCATACATCACTAGGTTGCTGTTGTACAGCTTTCCGGACGTTCCGAACTCGGTTACCCGGTCCCCCAGCGTCCTCTCAAAGACCTGGCTTGTATAGCACAGCGGGCAGTACGTTACGGCGACCGGGACGCCCCCGACCACGTCGTTTACGATCTCGTGCCATACCAGTATGCGGAGCGGATACGCCCTTGCATCCCCCCCGATCTCCAGCCCTATCACGACATCGGAGCCGGACATGAATCCCGCCTCCCCTGCATGCGCGAACTTCGGATCGTCTACTGACGGAATTCCGTCCGGCGGCGGGCCGCCGCTGACTATCTTGTCAAGCGGGACCGTATGCTTTTGGCCGTTTGTTACTATAACGCTCGAATAATTGGCCGGGGACACGCCGGATTCGAGGCCGGGCGCCAGGCTGCCTGTCGCGGACTCTGCTGGACTGCCCGCGTCATACACGTAGAATGCGGCTGCACCCAGGATTATTGCGGCAGCTCCGGCCGCGCCGGCGGCCATTTTCGGGTTCAAATCTGATTATAAAAACCCTGTAAAATATTAAAGGGTTTTTCACTTTATTGGTACTTTTATCTGTTCCACGATTCAGGGAGGTGGGCATGAAGCTGGCCGTCGGGGAGTTCGAGAGGATTGAGGAGTCAGACCCGCTGGCGCTGTACAACCAGGGAATCAAGGCAGAAGAGACGCGCGAAAAGTACACGCGCATGCTGCGACTCGTGCTGTGCCGCCTGCTGGAGGACATACTGAAGGGAAGTTTTGAGGAGCGCGCCGGGCAGCTCGTCAGGCAGGGGCGCGAGGACCCGATGTGGGCGCGTGATTTGATGCTGAGCATCTCGCGGAAGATGCGCGAGAGGACGGTCTTGGAGCGGGACCACCCGGAATACCTTAACCCCGCGTCGTTCCCCAACTACTTCAACCCCGTAAAAAAACTGCTCGACATGAATGACGTGATGATACCCTGGAAGCGCATATACTCCACGTTCCCGCCGGTGGAGAACGGCTCGGCACCCGCGTCAAGGGGATGGGAGCGCGCCGAGATAAGCAAGATGCTAAGGTTCTGCCGCGGGCCCGTCGAGAGGGCGATCATACTGGTTTGTGCGAGTTCGGGGATCAGGACGGGCGGATTCCCGGGACTGGAGTGGAGGGACTTGGAGCCCGTATTCAGGGGGCCGGACGGAAAGTTGCGGATGGGTGATGATGATGATGATGGGAGCACACGGCATGAAGAAGAAACAAGCGGCATCGCCTGCGCCAAGCTGCAGATATACCGCGGGTCGCCCGAAAGTTATCCGGCGTTCATCACGCCCGAGGCGTACGCCGCACTACTCGACTACCGCGCGGAGTGGGCGGCCAGGGTGGGCAGGAACCCGAGGCCGCGCGACCCCGTGTTCATAAAGTCCGGCGACCTTCCCAGACGGGCCACCCCGTCCATGATAATGAAGCACGTGAGGGGCGCAATCACGAGGGCCGGGCTGCGGCCGTCAGTATTGCGGGCAGCCCGCGGCCGCACCGGCTACCGCTACGAGATTCCCATGATGAACGGCTTCCGGCGCTTTTGGAACAAGACGTGCAAGGAGTCCATGTCCAAGGAGTCCGCGCTCTCGTCATTGATCAAGAAGGAGTACATGATGGGGCACGTGGGCCTGGTGAACCTCGACCGCAACTACTTCAAGGCGCACGTGCTCGAACTGGCCGAGGAGTATCTGCAGTCCGTACCCGCCCTGACCATAGATGACGCGGAGCGGCTGCGGCTGGATAACGAGCGACAGTCGAGGCGCATAGGTGTGATGAAGGACGAGCGCGATACGGAGATCGCCGCGCTAAAGCGCACAGTCGAGGAGATGGCCACGCGCATGGAGAACATGGTGAAGGGACGGGACGGGCCACCCTGACGCCCGGTTTCTGACTTTGGCCCCGTTAAATTGAAACTAAATGTGTGTGCGCATGGATGACGCCGTACCGGCCTCCGTCATGCGCGAAGATGCGGGCGCGCCCGTAAGTGTGGACGCCTTCCGCGACACCCTGCTGCTGCGCGCCATCCACGAGGCGGGCGACCTGGCAGAAACGCTGGAGCGCATCCACAAAAAACCCGGGCTCATCATGTCGCCGGAGCAGCTTGATGCAATCGACGTGATGTCTGACAAGCTCAACGACCACGTGCGCCACGGCACGGCCCAGGTCAGGCAGGTTCTTGCAGCTGCTGCAGCTACGGCGGCAGCCGCCGCAGACGGCAAAGACAGTATGGGAGAAGGCGGTACGGAGGCCCATTACTAATGCGCACCGCCGCCGCCGCATATGTCAGGCGCGGCGGAACAAAGGTCTGGCGCCGAATCAGGCGGGTTGAAGTCGAACTGCACTTTCACGTGGTGCAGAAGCGCGCCAGGTCCAGGCTCGGGCGCCAGATCAAGGCGGCCTGCAAGAAACTCGACGAGGTAGATGCCATAGCGCGCGGCGTGCGTTCGAACTGGACTGACACGCACTTCGAGGCACGCTGGGTGTGCGACAGTACGGAGGAGGCCCGCAAGCATCTCGGAAAGCTAGACAGGATTGGGACGGGATGGCGCCCATTCACTGACTGGCGTTGAACGTCGGCCGGACAGATTCTTCTGCATGCCTATAAGTAAATGGGTGTTGATTGGTATGGACGGACAAAACACCATATCGTCGGAAGAAGGATTGGGGGGAGCAGTCCATTCGGGGACGACCATGTATGTCTACAATGCGCGTGATTGTTCCACTATGCGCCGGCTCGCGCCGGCAGCCATGTGGCGCCTGCTGCGTGACATACTGCGCCCCGGCATCAGAGTCAAGATAGACTATGCGGGCTACACGTGCGGGGCATGCGGCCAATCACTCACTGATGACTTGCGCGAGATCTCGGACCACATGTACAGGGTACACGGCAGGCAGTCGTTCGTACTAGACGAATCCCCGGACATGCCGGATGGTCGTAGTGGGCCGGAGGCGGATCATGCCTGATGTCCCCGTACGAACTGGACTGCTCGAAGCGCGACGACCAAGCCATTATCATGTGCGGCACGCGCCTAGACGGCCACCGGTGGCGCAACACCACGCGCAAGACAAATGATTACTGCCTGGACTGCGGCTGCCGCCGCATGGTGTGGGTGCGGTTCGCCAAGCTCAAGGGCATGGAGGCCAGCGCCTGATGTCCGCGTATCCGGGAAGGCCTAGCTGCTTGCTACTCGATGTTGCTCCCGCATGGGGACGCGACGTGTACGACCAGCACATCCCGCACGCGAGATTGGAACACCTCAACGTGCCCGACTGGTGCCTCGTGGGGGAGGCGCACGGCTTTAGCGCCGGGTACGCGGACCCGCAAAATCAGAATTACTGCGAGACGTGCAAATTGTACAGCCTGGGCATATGGGGGCATTACCTTGATGCCGCCAGGCTGCGCGAGTTGACAGAACGCTTCGCCGAGCATTTTGCCGCGTCGCACAGGCAAACGGCGCGTTTGGCGCCCGTACGCATGGGAAGGCGCGT
>JAGWAX010000066.1:6984-7325 GCA_021296175.1 Nitrosopumilaceae archaeon
TACCATGGGCACGCGTTCCACTTTGTATGCAGGGGCTGCCGCATGGTCGTGGACGTGCGCGGCACCGAATACGGGGTTGACGTCGAACCGCTGACGCCAAAAAAAGACAGGGAGGTAGATAATTAATGGGCGCGCCGATAAAGCGCCTCCGCACGGACATCGGGGACGAACTGGACAGCGTGCACGCGCGCTCCGGCAACCTGACGGCCCACATTGACAGCGTGCGGGCGCACGGGTACATCAAGCGCAACGAGGCGGAGGAACTGGTCAGGGCCATGGACGAACTGGAACTGCCCATGAAGGACCTGCGCGATTCACTCACTGACGAGGACGGCTGGGAG
>JAGWAX010000067.1 GCA_021296175.1 Nitrosopumilaceae archaeon
AGGAAAGAGAAGTTCGGTCCTGATCTGGAGCGCATTGAGTTCCTGCTTGAACGGTACGAGGATATGAAGAACCACGCCGCCAAGTGACTTTATCTTAAAAGAAACACCCGGCACGCATGGCATGCCCCTTGATGAAAACAGCTTCCCCACTGACACGCCACACTGCTCCAAGTGCGACGTGGATATGGAACCAATCGGGTCCGGCGTCTCAGGCGGCGACACGGCGTACGACCGCTGGAGGTGCCCGGGGTGCAAAGAGGACTTGGAGAGGACGTTCTGAACAGTCGCGGTCATGCGCGCCTACGCCGCGCCCCTACCACAAGTTGATCTTGTCGGGGTCGTATTTCTGTGACTGTATTGTGTTGCACTCAAAACACTGGAGCACCCATTCCGTACTGCCGTCATCATACTGTATTATGTCATAGTGTCCATGTCCCTGGGCTCCTTGCACTTTTCACACTGTACGCCTCTTGCGCCTGACACGTCACATGTGATGGCAGACGCATAAAAGACCGGCTAGGGCCACCCAGAATCGTCCGCGGCCCACGGCCCGTGCCCGAACGGGCACTCATAGTAGCCGGGTTTGCCAGATACCTCACGGCATATCACCACGTCACTGCACACGCGGCATATGTAGGTCATTTCTTCACCGTCCCGCATTTATTGCACGCGTCGCTGTCGAACTGCGTCAGGTCCTTGCATGTATTGCAGTACATCCACAGTACCACTATTTCTTCACTGTCCCGCATTTCATGCACTTGTCGCCGTCGAACTGCGTCAGGTCCGAGCACTTGTTGCAGTACATCCACTCGCTGCTGCCGGCAGAAACCATCTCCTTTGCCTTGTTTTCGGCCCAGTCCTCCCCCGCCATGCGCGTCATGCGCCATGGAGCATAAAAGGGCGGGGGTTTTGCCGCCGGAACGCTAATGCACCAACCATGACTACTAGTATTGCCCTCGACCTGTAGAAATTATTACTGGTGGGGAGGGCTCTTCTTCCTGTCCATCTTTTCGATAATCCGTTCTAACCGCTTCTTGCTCCCCGCATCATGCTTGGTTATTTCTGTGAGGTTGCCTGCAAGATCGTGGCATCCCTGGCACATCATACAAAACCTCGCAGGATTTGCCAGCACGGCGTCTAGCAGCCTTGCATGATACTCGCCTTTTTCAAGCCCTTCCCCGTTATAAGGCACGTCTCCATGCTCATACCACACGTGGTGTATGGAAAGAGTGAGTTTTTTCTCGGCCGGGCGGCCGCATACGTGGCAGGTGGTCCCAAGTATACCGCACATTTGCTCCCATGCCTCTTTACCGCGCCGCTTCCAGTCGGCTCTGCGTGCGGTGGCCTCTTCTGAGCGGTCGGTTGTCGTTCTTCTGCTTCTTTGTATACCGTATTCGTCAAGTTTTTGATTTACCTTGTCGCGTCCAATCCTGTATTTTTTTTGCATCCTGCGAACTCCCATGGTACGATACTCGGACTCCAACGTTTCCGGGGTTATGCCTTCAAACGGATCACCGCGCTTCGGCCTCTGCTTTATGCCGTGTTTTTTTAGGTGGGATGTGATGCCCGCCTCGCTGCACTCGCATATTTCGGCAATCTCTTCAACACTCTTTTTTTCCTCTATGTGCAGCCTGTACAATGCCTCTTTGGATACCTTGATTGCATCATGCCTCTGCACCTTTCGCAGAGGAATTCCACGGCGCCGTATTATCTGCCTGACGGTACGAAAGTCAATGTTTCGCATCTTTGAGATTTCGTATTCGTTGAGCTCCTGCACAACGTACAGTTCATGAATGTCGGGTATGTCCTTTCGTGTGTTTAGCATCTTTCTTGTAGGCGTGCTGCGGCTTCGCTCAAGGCCACACTCGGCGCGCCGCCTCTGTATGGTGCTCTTGCCGAGCCCCAGCTTGCTGGCAATGTCCTCGTCTGCAAGGTTCTCGTCACATACCATGCGCCGCAGTTCCTCGCACGTGATGCGGTGGCGCTCCGAGACGCCGCGCCGCAGAGGCCACGGCCTGGCATCTGCGCCTGCCGTTCCGTATGCAGGTGCCATATTGGCGCGGCGTGCGTCATATGGAACAAGTGGCGGCATCATGCCCTCCCTCTCTTTCCTCTTCTACCGGCCGCCCATTCGCGGCTTATATCAGAAAATGATGGCTTTCCTGTCCGATGCCTTTGCATCGTCACCACCATGTCCCACAGGCGCGTTCTCGTGTGCGGCGGGCGTCCCTGGAGCAGTCCCGTTATCTTGTGGCACAGCGCACAAAGAACCACAAACCTACCGGGATTGTCGGATACCAGCGGATAGAGCCTCGCGTAATATTCGTACATACGATGGGACGGATAATCGCTATACTTTACTTCGTCCTCCTCTGGCAGGTCCCACATGTGGTGTATCTGGAGCCGCTCTGTTCGGAAACACACCGCACACCTGCCACCGCCCAACATCTCAAGCATGAGATTGCGAAGCATGTAGCCCTCTTTTTTTACGGCGGCGGCAGAGCCAGGACTGCTGTGTCCCATGTATCTACGCAAGTCTATGCGGGCGGCACGCAGTCCATCAATCTCCTTTTTTGACGGCGTGGGCATGTAGGAGGTGTTTTTTGCATCAACTATGCCGTATCTTTTCATGCGTGTCCAGATTACGTTCCCACTAACACCTATGTCATGTGCAATGTCTCCGGCCGTCTTGTACTGCAACTCTATCTGGTCCCTGAGTCTGGCCTCTGTGATTTCAAACTTGGCCCCATTGACGGGCAGTTTGGCTTTCTGCAACATGTTCCATGACTTTGTGTTGCACAATCCGTATTTCTTGTCAATGGCTGCGCATCCGATGCCTTTATTGTAATGCAGTCTTTTTACGGTCTCCAGTGAAACCGCCATAGCGGTGCGCGACTGGTATCCAGTACTGTGCCTCGGCACGTGCCTGAACATGCGGTTTAGCTTGTGCCTTGATATACCAGTCTTCCTTTCAATGTCCGGGATTGTGAGGCCCTCGCCCTGGTACAGGTGCCTGAACTCTGCCTCCGTGAGGTGTGGGCCGCGGCGCTTGCTGTTGTCAGGACGCATCTTGATGCCGTGTCTTTTTAGGTTATTGCGGACGCTGTCACGTGACCATCCCCTCTCTGCTGCAATCTGGTCTGCTGTTTTGTTTTTAACGACATACATTTCATATAAGACGCCGTAGGGCAGGTCAATGCGCCGCGTGCGCCTCTTGATGCGGTATCGCTTTAGGTTTGCATATACTGCGGATACAGACCACTCGGTCTCGGCGGCTATTTGGGGGGCCGACTTGCGCTCCAACACATACTTTTTGTGCAAGACATCATACGGAATGTCTATACGCGCCGTCATTGAAATTCATCCCTACAGTTCATAGTTAAGAGGTCGCAAAATATGTTTTCAAAAGCAGTTTAGGAGGATCATATGGATTCATGGGTTTGCTGAGCCATATGCAGTCTGTCCCGAATGACACCGACCGTTTTTAGCCTACAGTAGGTTGCATCAACCAGCAAGCATGTCGGCAAATGCAACAACAACACACGCCGATACCACGAATGCCAGGCCGCCCCGCCGCCTCAGCCACGCGAGCCTGCGGCGCCTAGGTTCAACTGTGCTCTGCGCCGCATCTTGCTGCTTCACGGCGGCACCGGTCTCCGGCTCGCCCACGTGAATACCGCACGCCCTGCAGACGTACGTGTGCTGGCGCTCAAGCCACAAGATCATCAGGGCAAAGGGGTAGACGCAGGCGCCCACCGCCAAATATGCGGGCTCAAGCCACGCCGCAACACAGGAATACAGTAGCCACATGATAAGGCACGCGTGCACCACTATGAAGTCCGGCTTCTCGTACACCCTGGTGATTCTCAGGTCCGCGCGTCCACATGACGTGCAGTGCTCCCGCGCGCAGAGCGCGGTCTTCCCGGGATACGTGGTGCCGCAGCTCTTGCAGGCGTACATGCAGGCAGTGCGCGCAGTTGCATAAAACCCGCTTCATGGATGGAACCGCAGGCCTGCACACACGAATCATGCCAAGGCGTTCAAGACATAAAAGAAAGGCATGCCGCCCATGTCCAATGATCGACATCATACTGGGGGTGGCGGTCGTCGTACTGGTCATAATGTTGATTATCGTATTGGTCAGGAGGCGCGGTAGCAGCAGCAAGACAAAGGACGACATGCGCGAGCTGCTTGCAGAGAACAACGAGGCGCTCGCCCGCCAGGCAATCGACCCGGTACGCGACATCGCAAACCGCCTGGCGCAGGACGTGACACATCTGAATGAAAAATCGCGGGAGAGTTCCACGCTGATGCGGGAGCTCGGAGGCCACACCAAGAACATCTCGGACATACTGTCAAACTCCCGCAGGCGCGGCGCGTGGGGCGAGTTTGCGGTCGAGCGGACGTTCGAGGCGGCCGGCCTGCAGAAGAGCATACATTACGACGCGCAAGTGGTGATGTCAAACGGCGCCAAGCCGGACTTCATACTCTACCTGCCTGACGGCAAGTGCCTGATTATAGACTCCAAGGTGCCGCTTGACCGGCTGGCCACGCTCTCCGGCGGGCTCGAAGAGGAAAACGGCGGTGGTGCGGAGCACCTGAAAAAGTACAGGGGCGCCGTCCGCAAGTGCATTGCCGACCTGGGCCGGGACAACTACCCCCTGCAGTATTCGAGGGAGGCCGGAGCCAGGTCGGCCGTAGAATATGTGGTGATGGTGGTGCCCGACTTTGCGCTTGCGCCAGTATTGGACGGCGAACTAATTACATACGCTCAGGAAAACCGCGTCATACTCACCACGCAGGCCAGCCTCGTGCTGGTCGCCAAGATTGCCAGCATGATGTGGGTGCAGCGTGACACGTCAAGCCGCATAACGAGGGTGATACGCAGCGCGAACGCCATGCACGACGCCGTAGGACGGTTCATGGAATCATACGACGACGTGGGTAAGTCGCTGGACACCACCAAGCGGCGGTATGAAAAGAGCGGGAGCATACTGAGGGACGAGGTGGATGCATTCATGTCCGACCTCCGCACGAACTCGGAGATTGCGGCCGCGGCCGAGGCCGAGGAGTTGGATGCTGACGAACGTGCGGTGAAGGATGCCGGCGCGGTCGCAGGGGATGCGGACATGGAGGATGCCGGCGCGGTCGCAAAGGGACGTGCCGCCGTCAGGACGACGGACGACTCATCCTGACAGACTGGCGGCGTGTGGGTCGACAAACTTTGGCAGACCCACGCTAATACGAACGATCCGGCGCCGCCCACGGCTTTTCTGGCAGGATGATGTTGCCTCTGTCATCATACTCAAAACGTCCAAAGTATTCCGGTGCAGAAAGACACGTACTGGCAATCTCGATTTCCTGCTTCAAACTATGCCACAGGTACATCTTCATGGGCTGTGTAATGTGGGAGTCCATCAATGACTGCATCAGGGACTCACAAATCATCTTGTATTGGTCTTTGTCAGTAAAGTAGTCGTCGGAATATTCCGAATCCTTCCATTCCTTTGTCGCCACGCTGAATTCATACAAATCACGTTCGGCCAGCCGCCTCTCATACGCATAACGAACACCCAGCAGCACCGCGGCCGCCAGCACGCCACCCACCGCACCGGTCAGGATGCTCTCGAACACGGCATGAAACAACAAAGGCACATAAAAACAGACAACTCTGTGGCGGCTTGGATAGTATTAAAACCGGGGTTGACCGTAAGAACACATGCCTGAATCCATCTACAGGGAGCTCAGGGGAGCAACATTTGCGGAGCGTCAAGCAGAGTGTCCGACAGGGTACTGGTATCAGAAAGCAGAGGACGGCACTGAGGTCTGGTACGACCCGCACGGCATGTACTGCCCACTGTGCAAGACCGGATGCGCGGACACACTGCCAAGTCCACTACCTGGGTTTCTCTGTCCAGCGTGCGGCTTTACATTCGAGTTGGACCTGCACACGCAGGACGTAGTGGGCCGGCGCGTGATCCTCTGCACGCCGAACCAGTCCAAAACCTGACTGCATGCGCGTACGCGCCAAATGAGGTGGACCATGAACCGCCACGTTCACAACGTCATCCTATGGACACCCCGAAAACAACCAAGCAGTAGAACACACCCACGTGAGCCGCCACCGCCGTTGCAACGGCAAATGATCTCCAGAACCTCTCATGCATGCCGACAGTGACTGGTGTCCAGTGCATAAAAAGAAAAATAAAAAATGAAGCACCCCACAGCGGCGGCAGTACGGGCATGCCGGCAAAGCCGCCCCCAATTACTCGGTCCCCGATTTAGACTCGGTGTCCTTCTTCTTCTTTGGTCTGCCGACCCTGCCCTCCTCACGGGCCTTTGCAAAGTTTTTCGCCCACTTCTCGGCGGACTGCTCGGGGGTCCGTCTGTTCTTGCGTCCCATGTGACGTGAGAACGCGTTTGTTAAAAAGAAGAATAAAAAATGAAGAAGCCCTACTGCGGCGACAGTATCTTGGTCTGCGAGTACTCTCCGCCGCCCAAGATGGTTGCCCTTATCTCGACCTGATATTCCTGGCCGATGCCGAGGCGGACCGCCTTGCCGTCGTTTGCGCCAGCGCCCGTATCAAGAGTGCTGTCCAGAGCGG
>JAGWAX010000068.1 GCA_021296175.1 Nitrosopumilaceae archaeon
GCGGCCAGCTGTCGGTGAATGTCACGTCCACCGGCACCGTGGCCTGGAAGCACGGCGGCACTTCCTGTCCGGTTTGCGTGGCAGTCGAGCGGCCTGTGCCACACCACAGAGCCGCATTCTTCGAGCGGAGCGGATTGGGGAATTATGCAACACGCTAAGAGGATCATGATCCTCAAACCTTAATAGCATGTGATGCCAATTGGTAACGAACGTGGCGGTAATCTGTAATACGTGTGGCCTACCCGATGACCTGTGCGCATGTGGGGAGCTTGCCAAGGACAGCACCAAGATTATAATCAGGCTGGAGACGCGGCGCTTTAAGAAAAAGGGGACGATGATCGAGGGGCTTGATCCCAAGCTCAACAGCCTTGAGACGGTCGCAAAGGATCTCAAAAACAAGTACGCCTGCGGCGGCACGGCAAAGGAAGGGTACATCTTTCTGCAGGGCGACCACCGCGACACGATAAAGGACACGCTGGTCTCGCTCGGCTTTGCCGAGGAGAGCATAGAGCTGCATTGAGATGCCCCCGGACAGAAGCGGCGGCATTGACGATGATGATGATGACGTCGGTGGCGCGCGGAGCGGCCAGAACCAGGATGATTGCAACGATGCGGGCTGCCACACCGATGTCGACAATGACGCCGGCCGCGGCCCGGGGCCCGCCGCCTTGGCGAAACAGTCCCTTGTGCGGCAGCTGCTCGGAGTCCCCCACGCTGCACTCATATCTGTGACGTTCGGGCTGTTTCTGGCATCCTTCCCGATGGGGGCGTTCGTGGTCTTTGCAAGCGGCATAGGGGGGGACATCAACTACGACCTGCCGCTGACGCACCTGGACCTGTTTGAGGGAACGGGGCTCCACCTTGCCCCCTCGCCGGTATCAGTCGGCGACGCGTTCGCGGTAATGTGGCTTGGGTACCTGGTCGCGTTTGCAGCCGCCTGCATGGGTCCGGCCCGCGGCTTTATGGGCGCCATGTCTGACATCATGGCGGGCCGGCGCACGGCGCACCGATTTGACAACTACATGCTGGGGGCCATAACGTGGTTCTCCATACTGGTGCTTGCATCGATTGTGATAACGGCCGCGCAGGGCTACGCCGGCATAGAGACCGTCCCGCCCGAATCTGAGAACGATCTCTTGGAGTTCTTTAACGTGACGCTTGCGCCAATCGTGGAGGAGACCGGCTTTAGGCTCGTACTGGTCGGGATACCCGTATTCCTGATGTATTCCGGGCGCTTCTCGCTCCGGTATGTGGCGCGCTGCCTGTGGCGCCCCGATACGGTGGGCATCGACGATCACAGGAGGGCGCTCGCGGTGATCGTGGCCGTCGGGCTCTTGTTCGGCTTTGCGCACATAGCGCTGGGCGAGCCGTGGAGCGAGGGCAAGTTTGCGCAGGCGGCCGCCGGCGGAATCATCCTGGGGTGGGTGTACGTCAGGTACGGGTTTGTCGCGTCGGTCTTGGTCCACTGGGCCACCAACTATTTCATATTCTCGCACGCCCATTTCATATCGCAGACGCACCTCGTCACGCTGGAGGAGGCATTCTCCCATCCGATGATGTTCTCATTGGAGGTGATACTGGCCGCGTGCGGGATCCTGTCGGTGGCCGCGATTATAATGTCTTCAAGAACGGCCGGGTCCTCACACCGAGACCATCCCGTCTAGCGCCGTCTTGAGCCCCTTGTACCTGTTGCGGATGGTAACCTCCGTCACGCCGGCGGCCTCGGCCACGTCCCTCTGGGTCTTGTTCTCGCCGCATTCGGTGCACGCCACGTACAGCGCGGCCGCCGCCAGTCCCATCGGATCCTTTCCCGCCGATATCTTGTGCTGCTCGGCAAGCTTTAGTATCTTCGTAGCGTGGCGCTTGGTGCGCTCGGAGAGCTCCGCCTTGCTTGCGATCCTTGAGATGCACTTTATGGGATCGACTACGGGCATCGTAATGTCAAGCTCCCTGAGGAGCAGCCTGTAGCACCTTGCAATGTCCTTGCGCTTTATGTTGCTTGCCTGGCCTATGTCCTTGAGCGTGCGGGGCGTCTCCGTGACGCGGCACGCCGCGTACAGCGCGGAGGCTATGAGCGCCGATATCGACCTTCCCCTGACGAGCCCCTTCTCAAGCGCCTTTCTGTATATGTGGGCCGCCTTTTCAATGACGGCCTCCCCGACCCCGAGCTTGTCCTTTAGCCTGTCAAGCTCGCTGAACGCCTGCCTGAAGTTGCGGTCGACCGGCTCGTGCACCTGGCTCCTGTTGTCCCACGTGCGCAGCCTCTCGATGGTGCTCTTCATGGACGCGGCCAGCGGCTTACCTGTCGCGTCCCTGTTCTGGGGGTTGATGATGGTGGCCAGCCCCATGTCGTGCATGGCAAGGGACGTGGGCACGCCGGCCCTACTCTTGTTCTCGCCCTCGTTTGAGAACGAGCGCCACTCGGGGCCCGACTCCTCTGCCTTCTCGGACACCACGTAGCCGCAGCTGCCGCAAAAGTTCTCGCCCGTGCTCCCGTCAGTAATCATGGTACCGCGGGCGCACCTCGGGCACCTTTCCTTTGCATTGATCGAACCTGCCATCTTCACTGCCAACGCCTCCAAAGCTTTTTATTTTACTCTGTAATGTTGATTCACCGACTATATAAGTATTTTGCAGACTTTTTAAGTATGGAGTCATGGGCGAGGCTTGTACCGTTACGGCCTGGCCGGCAGGTGCCCGTATACCTATAACTGCCGCCGCGCCGCCTACAGTGCATGTACCCGCGCCTCGTCTTTGACCACGGGACGATACGCATCGAGAACGCCCGGATGCTGGAGATCCCGGATGCCAGGTATGACGAGCGCAGCGGGACCCTGCGGGCGTACGGGATGAGCTACCCCGGCGTGCTCCGATATTTGGAGGAGAGCGAGATTGCGCACGACGACGAGGTGAGGCAGTACGCGGCGATGCCCGCGCTGTACGCGGCGATGTCGCTGAGGGACTACCAGCAGGACGCCGTTGACGGCTGGCAGAGGGCGGGAATGAGGGGGTGCGTGGTGCTTCCGACGGGTTCGGGCAAGACGGTCGTCGGCATGCACGCCATCTGCAGGGCCGCCGTGCCCGCCCTCGTGCTGGTTCCCACCATAGATCTGCTACACCAGTGGACGGAGTTCCTGCGCGATAACCTGCGCGTAAGGGGGTATGAGCATGATCATGAGGGTGGCGGTGACGACGGCGCGAACGGTGACGACGGCGCGAACGGTGACGGCAACGCGGGTGGCGGCAGTGGCGGCGGGACGGTTGCAGTCGGGCGGCTCGGCGGCGGATACGACGACATTCAGGTGGTGACTGTGTCCACGTACGACTCCGCGTACGCTAGGGCCGCGGAGCTTGGAAACAGGTTCGGGCTCCTGGTGTTCGACGAGGTGCACCACCTGCCCGCCCCGGGCTACAGGCTGGTTGCAGAACAGTGCATCGCGCCGTTCCGGTTGGGGCTGACTGCCACGTTTGAGCGCGAGGACGGGCTGCACTCCGAGATTCCAAGGCTGGCCGGCGGCGTCGTGTACACGAGGGGCTCGGGGGAGCTTGCCGCCAAGAGGCACCTTGCCAAGTATGAGGTGCAGAGGATACGCGTGCGCCTGACGGACGCCGAGCAGGCCGAGTATTCGACGTGCAGGTCCAAGTTTCTCGCGGGGCTGCGGGGGCTTGGCATGAGGACCGAGTCCATGTACAACCTAAAGCGGCTCATCCTCATATCAAACCGCAGCAAGGGGGCCCGCAGCGCGCTGCTTGCAAGGAACAGGGCAAACGAGATTGCATTCAACGCGGCCGCAAAGACTGCCGAGCTTGAGCGGATACTGGCCGAGAACTGCAGATGCGCCCCCGAGCGCGGCCGGGACTCTCCCGGGGAGGCCCCGGGGGCAAGGAGAAAAACCATAATATTCACGCAGAACAACAAGATGGCGCATTCCATATCGGACAGGTTCCTCATACCGATAATAACCCACAAGACCGCAAAGGCCGAGCGCAGGGAGGTACTTGACGGATTCAGGGACGGAAGGTTCGTGGCCGTCGTCACGTCCCGCGTGCTTGACGAGGGGGTCGACGTGCCTGACGCGGAGCTCGGCGTCATCGTGAGCGGCACGGGGAGCGGCAGGGAGATGGTGCAGCGGCTTGGGAGGCTGCTGCGCCCAAAGCGTGACGGCGCCAAGGCCAAACTGATCGAGATCATATCAGAGGAGACCCGGGAGATGGGCAGCAGCGCAAGGCGCACCGCGGCGCTACGCCGCAACGCCGCGGGGCGCACTGCGGGGCGCCGCGCCCCGGGACAGAGGCGGCAGCGCGGGGGGGCCGGCGACCGGTAATGCTGCCGTCTGAGCTGCTGCGCGCCCGCACGAGCCGGGGCAGGATATACCCCATGTTCTGCAGTGTGGGCAGTGCCGGTACGGGAGCAGGGGGAGGAAGAGACAGTGACGGTGGTGCCAAGGGCGGCGCGGCTGCCGCCGCCGACACCGAGCGCGAGCTTGCCTCCATACTCATCTCGAAGTTTGAGAATGCGTCTGCAAGCGGCATGCGCCGGGGCCAACTGCACGGCACAATATCGGACATGGAGCCCGACTATGACTACAAGCTTGTCAGGGGGCTTCGCACGTTGCTTGAGCGCAGGTCCTCATTTGTGACGCAGAGGCCGGAGTCTTGCCCGCCGGGGCTCGACCCGCACGACGTGAGGCGCGCCCTCTTCACCGAGTCGTCCGCGGTGGGACTTGCCACGTCAGCTGCAAAGAGGGACGCGATAATAGGGAGGATTGCCGACGCGTGCGGCATTCGGCCGCCCGACGTACCTCGCGTCATGTGGGCCGACCTGGAGGAGAACCAGACGCTGGAGCGCTTTGATGCAATCTCCGTCGAGGACCTGCTGCTGTGGTACAACATGTCGCTTGCGCAGACTCTGCTGTTTGGCTGCACCCGGATGGAGTTTTACGTCAGCGAGGGCCCGTACTGGAAGGAGATACTGAAGACGGTAAAGGCGCGCGGGCTCATGTACGTGCTGGAGGCAGGCGGCGGCGCGGGCAAGGGGAAGGGCGGCGGCGGCACGAAGGGCGAGGCCCCGCTGCGCTGCATACTTGAGGGGCCGCTCAGCGTCTTCAAGATGACCACCAAGTACGGCACCGCCTTTGCGCGCCTGCTTCCCGTGATAACCCGCACCCCGTCGTGGTGGATTGACGCCACAATCTCAAGAAAGACGCCGGGCGGGGTGAAACTGTACAGATTTGAGATGGCAAGCAACTCTGCGCACGCCCACCTGAGGGGCGTTGAGTACGGGCTGCGGCATGGAACCTATGCGGGCCCGCAGCAGTACGACAGTGCAGTTGAGCAAAAGTTTGCCGACATCCTGTACACACATCTGGGACGCGGCGACCCGCTCGGGTGGCGTATGACGCGGGAGCCCGGGCCGCTCATATCCGGAAACAAGGCCATGCTGCCGGACTTTGTGTTTGAGCGGCTTGGGCGTCGCGTCTACCTTGAGATCGTTGGGTTCTGGACCCCGGACTATATCCGCAGAAAGTTCGCAAAGCTGCGCGACATGCTAGTTGAGCCGGCCGCCGGCAAGGGCGGGCCCGGGGCCGGTCCGGGGGCCGGCGGCGCAGGCGGCATCGACATGCTTGTTGGAATTGACTCCTCGCTTCTGTGCTCGCAGGCCTCAGAGGTTGCTGGGATACCGGGTGTCTTTATGTTCGGCAGGGACATGTCGGTAAAACCCATACTGGACCATCTCGGCGAGATTGACGCCGAGCTGGAACGCGAGGCGGCCTCCGGCGCGCGGCTCTCGCCGGGTGACATTGGCGCCGACGTGATTGCGATACGGGACGTTGCAGTCAGGCATCTGGTGCCGGAGGGCGCCGTGCCCGGCATGTTCGAGGCGTCCGCGCCCGGAAGGTACGTCCGGGCGGGCCCGTGCATGGTGTCGGCGGCAAAGATATCTGAGATGTCAGAGGCGATTGACGGCGGCCACGAAGGGTTTGTAGACGCGTGCCGCATGCTGGCAGACGCAGAAATCCCCGGGGACTGCCACGCCGAGCTCTTGTCCTGCATGGGCTACGACGTTGTCTGGCCCGACCTTGATCCAAACAACGCCAGAATCCAGAAGAGGGCGGCGCCCGGACGGGACTAACGACCGCCGCAGTTCTGCAGGACGGCCCGAGCAGACGGTGGCTCTTTTTCGGGCTTGACGGCGGCGCCTCTCACGAGTTATCTGAAGGAACGCACATAATCCGTCGACTGTGTTCGGCGTGGAAAGCGGCTTCATGCCGCTTGGGGGAGGGGGGAGGGAAGGGTGAATGCAACACGGCCTGATGCAGCTGCCGCATTATTGCATTAAATACGTAACATGCCGACTGGCGCTGTCCAATCCGGAGTTTTTCGCCCCAAATTTGTGTTCATCTTGACGGGTTTTGAGGCGGGGCGGCGGTACGAAA
>JAGWAX010000163.1:0-502 GCA_021296175.1 Nitrosopumilaceae archaeon
ATACGCAAGAGGATGGCGCGCGTGGCAAACCGGCGCACGTACGCGGAGTGCGTGGCGGCCAAGCACGTGTGCGGTGATCACAACCCGCACACCATCGTACTTGAGGACATGAGCCTCAATGGAATGACCCGGAAGGGAAAAGGACGGTACAAGCGCGGACTCAACCGCGAGATGCGATTCGTGCGCCATTACGCCATTGAGCGGCGCATCAGAAACAAAGCCGAACTGATGGGCATTATAATACGGGCCGTAAGCCCGCAGTACACGTCGCAGGAGTGCGCGAGGTGCGGGCATACCGCAAAAGAGTCCCGCGTGACTCGTGACATGTTCAGGTGCGTCAAGTGCAATTACATTCAACAGGCGGACGTGAACGCCGCCATGATAATCGGGAGACGCGGCCTGCCACCTGCTCCCGACCACACCACGCACGAGGCAGGCCCTCCGGAGGTAGGAACACCCTTCGTCAGACGCGAACTGGATGCGCGCCTCAACTGCTTTGCGG
>JAGWAX010000163.1:533-1781 GCA_021296175.1 Nitrosopumilaceae archaeon
CCATCCAAAAGGGATGCGGAGAAACAACGTCAGAAGCGGCGCGTGACCGACAGGTCATGAATTCGCAGCAGTTCCATGGATGTATTTGATGAGTGTGTTGTACGGGGTGCCGTACTGCGCGCCGAGGCCACTGCCGACTGTGGGGGGGGGATGTCACTGGCGCAGTCCCGCGGCCTGGTTCCCCCAGGAGTCAAAGCCGCCGTGCCGCCTGCGCGCAAATATGTCGATGCGCGGCGGGCGCGTCTTGGCGCGCAGCATCTTGTAAAAGGTGGCCGGCTTTTCAGAATGCCGGCCGGAGCTGCCGCCGAACACCGCGGGGAGCGCGGGGGCCTCATATGGCAGGGGGTAGGGTCCGCGGTAGCCGAACACGGCGAACTCCGTGCTGCGGTGTATGCCCTGCATGGTGAGCCCCCCGCGCTTGGCCCACGTGAACGTAAAGTAGTAGTTGAAGCCCCACGCGTCGAGCAGGTCCAGGGCGACGGGTATTTTTTTGTGGGTGGACCAGATGAATAAACTGCTCTCGGGGGCGGCAAACCTGTCGATGGGAAACGCGGCGATCTCGGAGTCCGACATGGTGTCATAGTCCAGGCTCCGGCGGACTTTGCCGCCGCACGGTATGGAGTTCGGGCCGGCGGATGCGGTGCGCCACGGCGGGTCCATCACGACGGTGCGGTATGGGCCGGCGGCGGTCATGCGGACTGACCCCCCGCTCCGGCGGCGAGAGGGTCGTCATCGCGCGCGGCGGGCGGCGCGTCCCCCCGGGGCTTTGCCTTCTTGTACTTGGTGCCGGATGCCGAGGTTATCATCTCGTGCAGCTTGGCGCCGTCAATGAGGCGTACCCCCGTCTTCCTGGAGAGCTCGACGGCGGACTTTGTGAACGCGTTGTTCGTGATGACCCAGGCCTCGTCTGCCCCGTAGAACGACATGCCGGCGTGCGCCTCCTGCACGGCCGACAGGCCGCCGAATAGTGCTTTGCCTGTACTGCGATGCGCCTCTTCTTTCGGCGCAATAAAACGTCGACGCCGTAGTCACCTGATGCCTGCGTCGCCTCCGATACGTAACCGAGGCGACAGAACAGGGCCTCCAAAAAACGCTCAAAGGCGATGCCGTCCATTACATTGATGTCGCGGACGCCCATCTCAAAGAGCACGCGGTCGGCGCGGTGGCGCCGGCGCCGGCGCAGCACGAGAAACATAGTGATGGAGGATATGATTACAATGGCGCATAAAATGGCGAGGGAGGCGCTTA
>JAGWAX010000163.1:1834-2348 GCA_021296175.1 Nitrosopumilaceae archaeon
TCTTTTTTTTACTACTACTGTCGTCGCGTGCCACGGCACCAATGAGGGTGGTGCTTTTTAAGCCGGGTTTTGTGGTGCTGCGGCGTGGCGGCGGGTTCTCACGCGGTTCGCTGCGTGCCCATCACTGCCACCAGTTCCCACTGCCTCCACGTCCCGGTCTCCGGGGGCCGCCGCCTTTCTGACGTTTCGACGGGATCACCAACCGCGTTGAACCCCGCGCGGTGGAGCACGTGTTCGAGCTCGCTGTCCGAAAAGAAATGCACGTAGAGTCCGGCCTTTGGACCCGCCCTGTATTTGGCGGTGAACCCCCCGCGGTCGTTCCTCTCTACGATGTCATGCGCGTGGTTGACGTCCGTGCGTGCGGAGTTCACGCGCAGGAACAGCAGTCCGCCGGGCCGCAGCATGGAGGCTGCCTGCTCAAAGTATTTTTGGGTCGTCTGCTCGTCGCCGTGCTGGAACACCTGTATGGACACCACGTAGTCTAGCGGTTCTGCCTTCTTTCCTACCGCTTTAT
>JAGWAX010000069.1 GCA_021296175.1 Nitrosopumilaceae archaeon
TCGTACCGCCGCCCCGTCTCAAAACCCGTCAAGATGAACACAAATTTGGGGCGAAAAACTCCGGATTGGACAGCGCCAAACGTGGATAAACGCTTTTAAACCTAGGACAGTTGTGATCCTCATATGAATTACCTTTTCATTATTGCTGCAATATCTGTGACTCCTCTTCTAGTGGCGGGCTCTGGAGCAAACCCCTTGAATGAGGCTTTTGGCGCAAACAATGACGTATGCGGACTGCAGCTCTGCTCTGAGATCGAGGGCGGCCGCGACGCATGGGTTGCGGCGCAGGTAGGCGAGTCGACTGAGGACGTCCCGGACGTGGATGTTGCTGGCATCTCCATACCTCTTCACAAGGGGTATTATGACGGCCAGGCCGTGTATTATATCATAACGGAGTCAAGCGAACGCGTGCATGCCGACGTGATCACCCAGGCTCAGGGATGGACTGTCGAGTACGTGCCGTCCTTGGCATCGGTTCCGGAGGAGGTGCGCTCTGTCACGTACATGTTTACAAACGGCGTGCGCGGCAGCGGCGTGCACGGATTCCAGAGCGAGGTCTTTACGTCGGTTCCGGGACAGGGCGACTATTCGCCGCTGGCCGGGCATGTACACGCGACGTGGTACGAGGGCGCGCTTCCAAGGATATTGATGTCCGAAGACGCCATACTGTCGGCCGCCGAGGCGGGTGACTTGGAACTGACCGAGCTTGATGTCGTGATTAACATGCCCCGGTTCACAATGTCACTTGTACAGTCGGAAATGCTGGACAGGGCGCCTGAGAAGGTACTGAGAGTACCGCTTCACTATGGGTTTTACGACGGACAAAAGGTGTACAACTTGATACTGGAATCCAGCGACAAGACGCACTCCGAACTGGTGTCAAGGCTGCAGGGACTTGACTCTGTGCATGTGCCAATGCTTGCAGACGTCGATGCCGCCTCCGTCTCAAAGGTGTATTTCTTCACAAACGGCATGGAGGGGCCCGGCGTGCACGGATATCAGAGGCAGGTGTTTACGGCGGTTCCGGGCGACGAGACGTACAGTCCGCTCTCCACGCATTTGCACGTGACGTGGACCAACGACGCGGATCCGCGACTCCTAACGTCAGAGAGCTCGATTATGGCCGCAGAGGAGTCCGGCGACGTGATTCTGACTGAGATTCCAATTGTAATCAACATGCCACTGCTGTCGCTTGATGTAATGCAGATTATGGAGCTTCCAAAGAACTTTGCGCCGTCTGATGCCATGATGGAGATGATGGCGCAAGAAGAAGAGATGATGGCGCAAGAAGAAGAGATGATGGCGCAAGAAGAAGAGGGAATGATGGCGCAAGAAGAAGAAACAATGATGATGGAAGAACCAGAGGAGATGAAACTGCGGCTTTCGAGGGCCAACGTTGCCGTAGACATTCCGCTGCACAAGGGATACTATGAGGGAAATGACGTGTATTATGTCATCACGGATACTAATGATGAGGTCCATGCCGGCATAATCACCAAACTCCAGGACTGGAGGGTCGAGATGGCGCCCTTCCTTGGGAACGCCCCCGATGCGGCGCTCTCTACGACATACATGTTTACAAACGGGATCGAGGGCGACGGCATACACGGATTCCAGAACCAGGTGTTTACAAGCACCCCCGAGCAGACAGATACGTACAGCGCGCTCGCCGCCCAGATGCATGTGACGTGGGCCGACTCGGCCGCTCCGCGCATACTTGATTCGGAGGCCGCCATAATGGAGGCCGCCGACGCCGGCGAGGTATCGCTTGACGACATCGGCGTGGTGATCAACATGCCGCACATCGTATGGCCGGGCGGACAGATGGTGGTAAAGGAAGATGCGTCCATAGACGACGAGACGCCATATGGAGAGGGACAGATACTTGAAATCGATACCGAGGAGATGGCTGTAACGTTTGTTGCCCACCGCGGGTGGGGCCCTGACGGGCGCACCGTATACTATATAGTAACAGACGCCACGCCGAGCGGGCCTGCCAACATGATGGGGGTTGTCACTGCAGACACTTCTGCCGCACTCATTGCAAACTCTGCCGCAGTCGACCTGTACCAGTTTGCAAACGGCATTGCCGGTTCCGGGCCTCTGGGATTCCAGCCCGGCATTGCAAGCTCCGCTCTTGGCGACGCGGGGTATTCGCCCATGTGGCGCATCTATATCATAGAGTGGAAGGATCCTGCAGATGCAAGGCTGCTTGAGACTATAGGCGACATCCAGGCATTTCTGGAGGAGGGGCTGATAACTGCCAGTCTGGCCCGCCCGATGGACAGCGATCACATTGTCAATTGCCCGTTTGTGGATCCGTTCCAGTAATGACCGGCGGTGCGGGGCGTACCATACAAATGTAATGTAAAATGCCAAATATTTAAAAATATTTTAAGTAATAATGTGGTTTTGTTTATTAATTATTGCCGCGTATATGGCATATGAGCGTAGCAGGAATGTACATGCTCAACACCAGCAGGTACGACGAGGAAAAGGTGGAGCAGGCACTCGAGATGCTGTATGTGGATCGCAGAAACGAGTTCCGGACGCTCTCAGAGGAGCTCTTGTCCAAAAAGGCTCTCGAGGCCATGCCCAACTGGCGCGAGTTTGTCCTCAACTTTAGCCTGGACGTTGAAGAGGCGTTCAGGACATGGACCGGCGATTCGCCCCTTGTGCAGAGCTCGCCGCAAAAGGCACTGACGCTGCTGCGCCAGCTTGGCCATGACAAGACCTCTATGAACGAGCTTGCGCACCTTCTCAACCTCTCGTTTAACATCTCGCTGGAGTTCAAGGAGATCTACAGGCGCCTGCGGTAGTGCATCGTCGCTGCGCCGTCTCTGTTTTTGCACCTGTCGCGCGCCATTGGCGCCGCCTAGCCGCCCTGGAAATTTTCGGATAGGGCGCCCGTCGCGTCGCCGCCGCTACCGCCACCACCACCACCGGTAAGGATCTTGCCCGGGTTCATCACGTTTGAGGGATCAAGCAAGCCCTTGAGCTCTGCAAACAGCCTTACGTTCTCTTGACCGTACTGCATTTCAACAAACTCCGAGCGGGCCAACCCGTCCCCGTGCTCTGCAGTCGTGCTGCCCCCCAATGCGATTACCCTCTCAAAGTATTCCGCCGCTATTCTTCTCAGGCGCCCTGTTTCTCCCTTTTTTAGTACGAGGCGCGCATGTATGTTCCCACTGCCTGCGTGCCCGTATGTAACTATCCTGGCGCCATGCCTCCGCCGTATGTGGCGCAGCGCCGCGAAGAGTTCCGGCAGGGCGCCGAGCGGAACGACCGCGTCCTCTATCACGTGGGGTACCACCTCTTCGGCGTCGTCATCTATTGTTATGAGGCTATAGTGCAGGGCCGAGTCCCTGTGCCTCCACCACCTTGATATCTCAAGCTCGTCGGTTATGACAGTCTGTCTTGTGGACTTGCGCGCCAGCGAGGCTACGCCCTTCTCGCCGTTGTCCACTGCCCCGCGTGCGGCCGCCTTGCGCGCGTCGCTGCCAGAGCCCCCCGCGTGCGGCATGCCCGTCGATGCGCCGTCCTTGCCTTCGTACTCGACGAACAGGAGGCACTGCACGTTGCTGCCAAAGCCGCCGTCTATGTTGTCCAGTATCGTCCTGTCGACAAACTCTGCTGCCGATGGTCTCGTGGCGCCTACAATCTCCAGGCAATCGGCCGCCGCGTCCTGCTCCGCCTCGTACTCTAGTATGTGCAGCGTCCTTGACTCGGGCCGCCTTACCACGTCGATTGTGGCCGATATGATGACACCAAGCGTGCCCTCGGAGCCGGCTATGACCCTGTGGGCGTCTGCGGCCGACGATACGGCGTCAAGCCTGTACCCGGACGAGTTCTTTGAAACGTCAGGGTACCCGGACCTGTCTATTCGCCTTGCAATGTCCAGTATCCCGGCCGCCACGTCGGCGTCCTCCGGCAGCCTTACGAGGCCGCCCGTCCCGTCTACGATTGTAATTCCCGACACGTTGTCTATGGTGGCGCCGTACTTTAGGCTCCTGCTGCCGGCCGCGTTGTTTGCAACCATGCCGCCTACCGTGCAAAAGGGGCCCACCGACGGGTTTGGCCCGAACATCATGTCTGCGGCTCCCAAAACATCATCAAGTCTTCCCCTGGTGGCGCCGGCCTCGGCCTCGACTGAGCCGCCTGCCGGACCGAGCCGCACAATTCTGATCCTGCTTATGTTCCTCATGTCAAGTATTATTCCGCAGTTGAGTGCACCTCCGACGAGTCCCGTCCCTCCGCCCCTTGCCGTTATGCGCGCGCCCGTCTCAGCTGCAATCCTTACGGCGGCCGACACGTCCTCTACGTCCCGCGGTATCACGACGACGTCGGGCCTGACTGCGTACGAGCTCGAGTCGACTGAATAGTATCTTGTGTGGTGCAGGGATGAGCCCACATCGCCGGATATGGCAGACTCGAGTTTTGAGACGAGGCGTGCCGCATCATATGTAGTCATTGCAACCGCGTCCCGCGTTTCGGGACGCCGGCGCGTCTCCCCGTCGCTGTCACCGTCCATGCGGTTGTCGCTTCTCCCGTGCCGTTTTCTATCTCTCTCATCGTCATCATCCCGCCCCTTGATCGTATCGGCCGCCCTGCGTCCTGCTTGCCCCGTCGCAGTTGTCGCCCGTACTTGTCATAGACTTATGCGGTAATAGTCCCATCTTTCGGGATCAAACCGGGCCACGAACTCGGCCTCTTCCTTGTTCACTCTGGCACTGACCACGTCCCGCAGCGCAAAGCTTGTGAGGTATGCGTACTTTTTGGCGCTTGCCTGCATGATGAACATGTTGCGCATGCCGCTTCCGCCGCCCAGCCCCCAGTACCCTATGCTGAGCCCCATCGGCTCCAGGAATATGGTGTTGGACATGCCGTGGTTCTCATCGCGTATCTCCTCTCTGAGCCTGTATCTCTCAAGCGGCCCCCCCTTTGCATACCCGACAATCTTGCCGTTCCGGCCGTTTACGCGCAGCGTCGTCAGTATGGTACTCGGATCCATCACCGACTCGTCAAATGTAGTGTGCTTGAACTGGAGCGGGGAGGGCAGCTGTTCAAATATGCAGCGCAGCGTGCTGATAAACTCTGGATCGGTCCTGGTGTTTATTGAATCGATTGTGGGTATCAGATTTAGGTTCTCGTACGCGTGCTCGGCCTGTATTGTAATCTCTTCCTGCCTGGTCTGGAAGAACGACAGCACGGTGCTGTAAAAGTTCTTTCTCATCTGCTTTGGAAGTATCTGCATTATGGCCCCTATCATGTCGTCCTCGTTCTCCAGCAGATCATCAAAGTACGTGACCGCCCTGCGCACTATCTGCGAGGGGCTCCACCCGAGGGCGTGGGCGTTCATCTTTGCCATCTCCATGGCCTTTGCAAAGTCGCCCAGAGCGTATCCGCTCATACGGTCAACGACGGACAGGTACCTGCCCATCTCCATCACGTGGCTCCTGAACTCCTGGTCGTCCCTGGTCCTGTCCGAGCATTCAAAGCACTGGAGCGCCCTCTCCTCTGCATTTTTCTTCATCTCGCCGGCCCAAGGATACGTGGTGCGCAGTATCAGCACCTTTACAATCTCAAAGTCTATTCCGGCCGCCCTGATCTGCCTCTGCAGGTTCTCGTCTCTTGATATGAAGTTCAGAACGCTCTCCTCGTGCGGCTTGTCCACGTTCTTTAGCGGATCCAAGTCGTGGAAGAGTGCCGCGACATACAGGTGCTCTATGTCGCCCTGCGTAATGTCGATCATGCCCTGATCCATGGCAAGCAGAGTCATGTACGTGACCTCCAGCTCGTGCCTGATGTTGTGGTACCCGTAGTATTCGGTGCCAAGCCCCTTGGACTCAAAGAGGTTTACCGTATAGTCGAGCATCTCCCTGTAGCATTCCCTGTCGATGCCGCGCCGCCTCATGAGGTCCAGTATTGACTCTTTTGTTGCGTGCGTGTATGCTGCAGTCACCTGCATACCATACTTGTCTCTTGGCGTGCTTTTAAAGATCACCGTGCGTATGGCCGGGGCGGCAGCGTGCACGGATGCCCGCATGGCCGCGCTGCTTGGCAGCCGTACGGCAAGCGCGCGGTTCTGGGTTGCACGCTGTTGGGTGACTGCGGGATTTGGGCGTGAAGGGCAGCTTTCTTTTGGCCGGAAAGCTGGGCGTGACTTGGCCGATTAACACCACTTAACCTTGGCACGCAGGCCTCTCCCCCCCTTCCCCCGATGCCATGACGGTTCGTGCGGGGCGTCACATGCTAGCGTGTTGCATAATTCGTCGACCCAACGGACAGAACGGAATTATCAGACGTCCGGCGGGCCACGCGGCGGCGCGCT
>JAGWAX010000070.1 GCA_021296175.1 Nitrosopumilaceae archaeon
TGAGCGAAAGATGGCGTCAGAAGGGGAAACTGTTATTGACACGCAGACCGGAGATGAATACCATGCAGAATAGGGGGCAAAATACTTTTTGTATTCCACACCTGGGGCTCAAGCATGAGTACATATGGTACAAGACGCCGCAGCAGAACGAACACCTTGAATCATTTCATGAAAAGCTCAAGTTTGAGTATGTGTGGCCAGCTGACCCGGAGTCGTTCCAAGAGGCCGAAGAGATCATCCAGGGCGCGTTTGTCGACTACAACGAGAGGCGCGTCCACTCGGCGATCGGATACGTGCCGCCGGCTGAGTAGTCTCATGACCGGCGGCGTGTCCATTTTTGCTACAAAAGTGGTCTCAATTCATGAGGTCCAGCTCAATACCATGATCGTTTTTCATCCTACAACGATATCAAACATTCCCGATGCAGCGCGTTTTCAAGAGAGCCAACCGCCGAATGTCTTTTTGGCGGGCGCAGACCTGGATGCACCGCCCTAGTATTCAGCGAATACGAGTTTCCGTAACTTCTTCAAACATACCACGCGGGTCACCGCAGCACGGGTCTCAGCGCCGCCTGTATCGTGCGCAGTTTGCGACAAAGTGCGACGCAAAGTCCGCCACATCAAAATAGATGTGCCCGTACGACGCAAGCGTGTTGTGTATCATCAGGCCGTCGTTCCCGTTTTGTATGCCTATCCCGTAGTTCTCCCCGCCGCAGGTTTCGTCGTACAGGCAGATTGCAAGGCCCGAACCCCGCGGCAGGTCAGACATTCTGGAGTAATGGAACTCGTGCCCCCGGAACTTGCGATCGGAGCTGCCTGTAATGGGCGTACCGGAGCCTATGACACCTTTGGTATAGTTTATGACGGGATGGCTTGTCATTACGACACCGGCATCAAACAGCCCCACCATGCCATACTTTTTGCGCTGCTTGCTCGTAATGCTCTTTGAGAGGTACATCAGCCCGCCGCACTCCGCGTATACGGGCATCCCGTCCTCTGCCATCTTTTTAATCGATTTTTTCATGGACTGGTTCTGCTCAAGCGGGGCCGCCAGCACCTCCGGAAACCCGCCCCCGATGTAGAGGGCGTCGCACGCGGGCGGCTTCTTGTCGGATGCGGGGCTGAAGAATTTCAGCTGCGCGCCCTCGCGGCGCAGCGCGTCGAGGTTGCCCTGATAGTAAAAGTTGAACGAAGAGTCTAGCGCCACCGCTATGACGGGCCCGTCCTTGTTTTTCACCTCCTTTTTGTAACTTGCAATGAGCTCCCTGTTCCGCAGTACGGCGTTTGGCGTCTTGCGCGGTTTGGCAGCAGCAGCAGCAGCTAGGCTATAGTCAGCAGCTTCTTTACGTCCAGACGCGGCTCCACGACGTCTGTAATCCTCTCAATCTTTTTTTCCAGTTCCTCCCTGTCAACGGTAGAGTGGAGCCCCAGATGGCGCTCCTCCAGCGCCATTGACGCGTCTCTGTATATGGATCCCAGGACCGGGATGCCTGCGCTGCGGAGCGCGTCTTGGCACATCAGCGCGTGTCTGACACTGCCAAGCTTGTTGAGGATAACGCCCGCGATGCGCGAATTCTTCTGAAACGCGCGAAAGCCGAGAACGGTGGCCGCCACCGACCGCGCGGCCTTTGACGTGTCCGCGACCAGTATGACAGGCGAGCGCGTGATGCTTGCCATGTGATACGTGCTGGCATAGTCAGAGTATCCGGAATGCCCGTCGTAATACCCCATGACCCCCTCTATCACCGACACGTCGGAACCCTGAGAGTTACTCGCAAATCCCTCCAGAGCCCTACGGGCGCCACCCATCACCCACACGTCAAGGTTGCGCGCATCTCGTCCTGCCGCCACACCCAGGTACACGGGATCGATATAGTCAGGCCCCACCTTGAACGGCGACACGGCCAATCCCTGCCTGCGCATGACGCGTATGATTGCGCATGTTATGGACGTCTTGCCGACCCCGCTTGAGACGCCGGCGACGACCACCCGTGGAAGCTTCAACGCATACGGGCCGTCCTGCCGATTAATAATAATAACACCCGCCGCCACCATACATCGGGGGAGCAGACATGAAACCACGCAACAAGAGAGACGGCGACGGAGACGGGATTGTCATCGTATACACGGGCGGGGGCAAGGGCAAGACGACCGCGGCCCTCGGGATGGCCCTGCGCGCGCTGGGCCACCGCAAGAGGGTGTGCATGGTACAGTTCATCAAGGGGTCGTGGAGGTACGGCGAGATGGAGTCATCCAAGATGCTCGAGCCCGGCTTCGAGATGATCGCGGCCGGCAAGGGGTTCGTCGGGATAATAGACGACAAGAGTCCCCGGGAGGACCATGAGAGGATTGCAGGGGAGGCAGTCAGGCTGGCATCAGAAAAGGTGCGATCGGGCGCGTACGACATTGTCATGCTGGACGAGATAAACTACGCGGTGGACCTCGGGCTGGTGCCGGTGTCCGACGTGCTCAAGATACTGGACGCCCGCCCGCCGGAGGTCTCCGTGGTGCTGACGGGAAACCGCGCCGCCGACCAGGTAGTCGAGAGGGCCGACCTCGTCACCGAGATGAGGGAGATCAAGCACCCGTTCAAAAAGGGCATCAGGGCCAAAAAAGGGATCGACTTTTAGGCGCACGCCGCAGGCAGGAAAAGATCATCTGAGAATCAGTAACAGGCCGAGTTTCTGAAGTGTTTTGATACACGTGTGGCAGGGGGGGAGGAGCAGACCCGGCCGATATGCGTCAAAGGCGGTCGCGCGCGGCAATCCTGACAACGGTACCGCATGATTCTCGTCTGCACTTGGTTCCGGATGGGCGCGTCACGCCCCTAGTGCCGGCCGGGGCAATCCTGAAAAGCCGCGAAGCGTCACGGCTGCTGGGAGAGGAGGTCCTCCCATTCGTCCTCGTCCCCAACCTCGTCAAGCAGGACCGTCTTGAACAGCTCAAACGTGACATAGTCCTTGTCCCTGTACTTTTCTACCATCTTGTTGTAAAAGTCAATCGCACACCTCTCGGCACTGATCACGTCCTCGATAACCTGCTTCAGGTTGCCTTGATCCTCCGGAGGAATGCTGTAGCCGCACCCGCCAACCTCTGCCAGTTTTGCAAAGTCCATGACGGGCGCGCCGCCAAGCTCCATTATCCTGTTTGCAAACTTTTCTGCATGCAAGAGCTCGTCTGCAGACTGGGCTGTCAGGCGGGAGGTTATCGCGTCGGCGTTAATCCCGCTTACCCAGTGGGCGGCAAGCCAGTACTGGTAGTGCGCAAGCCACTCGTCGGCGTATGCCTTGTTGAGATCCGCAATCACCTCGTTTACGTCAATCTTTGAGGCGACGATCTCGGTTCCTTTCTTGCCCATATCCACCTGCGGAGCGCATCCTGATTTAACTATTACCGAATCCGGTTCCTGCGCATTGTCGTAATTGCAGCGTTGGATACGAACAGGTCACCATGGCATTCGGCGCCAAAGAAGAGAAAGCCAGGAAGCCGTCAGGAAGCAGATCCGGCATCTGGATGACCAGGATCAGTGGCAAAAGCCAAGACTCTGTGTAGCGGAGCAGTGCCTTTCTAAGCACGGAGCGGGATTTTTTGGGAGCTGTGCCCGCAAGCGTCTCGCCGCTTGCACGACGGCAAGGCCGAATCTACTCAGGCACGTAATTCCCGGTGCACTCCATGCGCCCTTGAAGGTGCGGCGCCTGGAATTGCGTGACCGCCCGCGGTGAGGCCCGCCCACCCTAGAAACCGTTTAATGCGAGGGGCCCACACGCACCGCATGCACGCAGACGATATGCCAGAGCAGGGCGAGATTGTCATGTCGACCGTCACGAAGGTGATGGACCACGGCGCCTACGTCTCGCTTGACGAGTACGACGGCATGCAGGGGTTCCTGCACATATCGGAGATCGCCCCGGGGTGGATACGCTCCATAAACAAGCACGTCAGGAAGGGGGAGAAGAAGGTGCTCTTGGTCAAGAAGGTCAACCCCCGCAGGGGCGACATAGACCTGTCGCTCAAGCAGATATCAAAGGACCAGAAAAAGCAAAAGATCCGGGAGGTCAAAAAGTACGAGAAGGGAAACACGCTGATGCAGAGCGTGCGGGAAAAGGCGGGGCTGTCAGAAGACGACATATCGGACGTGGAGGACAAGATATACTCAAAGTTCAACTCCGTGTACGACGCGTTCATCGAGATAGGCCGCAGGGGCGGCTCTTCTGTCGGCGGCCTGGGAATCGACAAGGATATAGTGAGTACAATGGAGGAGGTGGCCTCGAAGATAAAGCTGCCCTCAGTGGAGATCAGGGGCGTGATGGACATTGCAAGCAGCCGTCCGGACGGGGTAGAGGTGATCAGGAAGATACTTCTCGACGCGATACCGGACAGAAACGGCAGTAGCACGGAGAACGCGGAGATCACGTACCTGGGCGCCCCGAGATACAGGCTGGCGGTCACTTCCGAGGACTTCAAGTCCGCGGAGAGGGTGCTAAAGCCCATCGTATCGGAGATACAATCAAGGATAGAGAAGAAAAAGGGCACGTTCAGCTTTACAAGGGAAGAGTCGAAAAAGACCAGGGAGAACTAGTATGCGCTTTTTGCTGCGCAGGTGCGTCTCATGCAACAGGTACACCCTCAAGGCGCAGTGCCCCGCGTGCGACGCGGAGACGGAGTCGGCGCATCCCGCCAAGTACTCGCCTGATGACAAGTACGCCAGGTACAGGCTTGCGTCAAGGTATGCCGAGCAGGATTCAGGCGTCGGGCCGCAGAAGACACAGTGAGCTGCTGCGGAGACTGCATCAGTCAGGAGAGTACCTGCCGCGCATCTCCGCCTTTGCCATAACGTGCGGCTTTATGGCTTGCTCCAGCTGCTGCTTTGTCGCAGACTCGCCCAGTTTAACCTCGGCGTCCAGCGCGTAGACCGCAAAGACGTAGGTGTGCTCCGCATCGGGAGGGGCGGGGCCGCCGTACCCGGTGCTGCCAAAGTCAGTCGTGCCCTGCACGACGCCTGCCGGCGGCGCCGAGCCTTCGTCGATCCGGGTGGTGTCAGGCGGCATGTTCCATATGATCCAGTGCGACCACACCTTGCCTGCCGGCTTCATGGCGTCCGGATCGTCCATTATGAGCGCCAGGGACCTTGCGCCCGCGGGCACGCCGGAAAACGACAGGGCGGGGCTGACGTTCCCGTTCTTGTAGCCGTGCCTCCTCGGGATCCGGCCGCCGTCCTCAAAGGCGTCGCTTGATATGACAATGCCCGTCATGCGCGCCATTGCGGGCGCTGCCAAGTTAAGGGTTTCCTTCCGGCTTTCGGCGGCTTACGGTTCTAGGACTATGCGGTCGTTTGAAAACGACATTATCGAGCATCCACGCTCGCGTAGTCGCCGCTTCAGCCCCCTGTCCATGGTGGCGACGATGCCGCCGCGCGCGGCCGCATGGGACAGTATTGCGTCGTCGGCCGTCGCCGCGCCGGCGTCCATCCGCACGGTCCGGAGGCCTCGCGCAAACTCTATGGTGCGCCGCGCGTCGTCGCTTCTCGCATCACCGCGCCGGAGTATGCGGTCCAGCTCGCCGAGCACTATACGCGGCACCACGAACGACACCTCTCCTATCTCGTCGCCCAGGCTGTCTATATTTCTGACCCGCGTGGTGGCCAGGTGCATCAGGAAGCTCGTGTCGCATACCACGTCAGCCAACGGCGACCACACCCGCGCCGATCAGCCTCCACCTGTCTGCGATCCTCCTGCTGATTGCCACGTGCCCGCCCCCGAACGTGCACGCGGGGCGCTTGAGCTCCACCTCGATTCCGCCGTCCTTGGTGCGCGCCCGCTTCACCTGTCCCGGGATCGGGGCGGTTCCGATGTTGAGCCTGAGCATCTCGCCGTTCTGGATGGGCTTTACCTGCACGTCCTCGGTGGTGCCGACTGCCGAGTCAAACAGGCTCACGGACATTGCAAGAGAGGTGGTGTTCTCAGGCAGCGTGCCAGGGCGCCCTATCACCGAGCCGATAAACGAATCGCTACGCGTCATGGAGGGGTCGAGCTTTGTGCCGATGGCCACGAGGCCGCCCGGCTTTACAGAGTCCACGGTTCCGGCCGCGGTCCCAAGCGACGTGATCTCGGTGACGAGCGGCTCGTATCCCGCCGCGCCCCTGTTCTTCTCGGACGGTACGCCCGGCTTGATCTCTATCTCGTCGCCCACCTTGAAGATCCCCTGGGTCAGGCTCCCGCCTATCACGCCGCCCTTGATCTTTTTGATGCCGGTGCCCGGGCGGTTCACGTCAAAGGAGCGCAGCACGTGCATCACGGCGTCCTTCTCCTCGTCCCGCTCGGGGGTCGCGATGGTGGACTCTACTGCGCCTATCAGCGCGTCCACGTTCAGGGACGACTGGGCCGATACCGGGATTATGGGCGTGCCACTCTTTTCTGCGCGGGTCTCCCCAAGAAACCTCGCAATGTCGTCGTGGTTTGCCATCGCCTCCTCGTACGTGAGCAGGTCGACCTTGTTCTGCACCACCACGATCTGGGTTATTCCAAGCGTCTGCAGCGCCAGCATGTGTTCCTTGGTCTGGGGCCTCGGAACCTGCTCGTTTGCGGCCACCAGCAGCAGGGCGCCGTCCATCAGGGCCGAGCCTGAGAGCATGTTGGCCATCAGGCTCTCGTGACCCGGGCTGTCGACAAAGCTTACAACGCGCGTAAGCTCGCTGGTGCCTCCGCAGTTGCCGCAGGTCGGGGTGGTCGAGTACCCCAGGGGCTCCTCGCATGCGCCGCACTTGTAGAACGCCGCGTCCGAGTATCCGACGCGTATCGTAATGCCGCGCTTTAACTCCTGGCTGTGCACGCTGGTCCACGAGCCGGTCAGCGCCTGTATCAGCGTGGTCTTGCCGTGGTCCACATGCCCCGCCGTGCCGATGTTCACGCATGGCTGGTACCCGTACTTTTTGACGTACCAGTCCGGTAGCGTGTCGCACCAGTGCATGAGCAGAGTGCTGATCCGACGTATGTTAAGCTTGGTTTTGCAAGACTAGTTCTTGCCTTCCTCTGGCTGGCTGGCCTCTGCGTCGTCGTCGTCGGCCTGCTCGTCGTCGGCGGCCGGCAGCTCGCCGTCATACCTGCAGTTCACCTGATAGGTCTCCTCGGATATGGTGTTGCCGCGCACGAGCTTGCGGACGCGCTGTCCCTTCTCGGCGTCCTGCAGCCCCACCCCCTTTGAGAGCAGCACGTACTTGCGGGCGGCCCCGTGCACGTCGCTGCGCATCGGGACTCCCGACTTGTCGCTCCCGCCCGTGAGCGTGAGCACACCTGAGAGGCCGACGGCGTCCGCGCCCGCCTCGTCGCCCAGCTGGAGGCCCAGCAGTGGGACGGCGTCGGAGTCCTTTAGCTCCTTTGAGATCGACTTGCCCTTGATGTCGGATATGGTCACCTTGAAGCTTGCCATGACACGCAGGCAGGATCTGAGGCTAATAATCCTTTGGCAGTAGAACTTTGTTTCTTACCTATGTAGTAGTTAGTTGCACAACTCCAGCGTCCTACATGCACGTACACCTATGGCTGCATGCGGGCACTTCATTCCTACGCCATTGCCACTGCCTCCCTCTGAAC
>JAGWAX010000071.1 GCA_021296175.1 Nitrosopumilaceae archaeon
GTGGTGTGTCACGTAGTATGATCAATAAAGGTTCAGTTTAGAGCAAGTGCCTGCTCACGAACTTTTGCTCTTGACTATAATACTGCCTGAAAGACTGTGGTGCATTTTTCACATAACGGAATCTTGCGCGCCCAGAAGCAAATGCTGCGCCTGGTTTGCGCGCAATGCAGGACGCCAGGGCCCGCGGACGGTGCCTGCCGCGTCAGGGCAGGCGGCAGTGGCAGGAGTCTTGCCTTCAGAATGGTCACGCCAGCTGCGGCCAAGCTGCCAGAGGCCGAGTCAGTCGGCACGGATTCCCAAAAATGATCCATAACGTATAATTGAATGGCGTCCGTAGCACGTCCATGGCAGAACTCAGGCTGTTCGGCTCCGGCGGCAGCATAGTCGCGGACCTGACTGAAGAGCAGGCAAAAGCGGCGGACCTAGGCGTTGGCAAACTGTTTCTGGCGCCAGTCGGAAAGATAGAGCAGTCCAAGATGTCGGGGCACACGTGCAACGGCTGCAAAAAAGAGTTTGACGGGCCGCCCAAGATAAGCCCGGAGAGCGTCGGCGAGGGGCCCGAGCAGGTCTCTGAGAACCTCCTGCTCGTCGAGAAGGGGCAGTACCTGTGCGGAGGATGCGGCTCAGCAATCGGCGAATACAGGGTGTTTGAAGAGAAGGGCGGCGACGCCGGGCTTGCAATACCGTCGGCCTGACGGACATGCAGAGGGACGATGAGGGGGAGAGGCGGCAGGATGCCAAAGACCTCGGAGCAGATGAAGCAGATGGTGGAGAAATACATCAAGATAACAAAGGTAAAGTACGAGGATCAGACCCAGGTCGTCAGGTCCAAAACCCAGACCATCGATTGGCAGTTCTATGTGGGCGACAACATCATAGTAAGCAAGAACGCGAACAGGGAAGACCGCATACATATCAACGTGAACATGAGGTTCATGCCGCAGGATACAAAGCTGCTGGTGCCAAGCAATCCCGCGTTTGCAAAGGCGGCGATCGAGATAAGCGGCATATGCACCGCCTGCGGCGTGGGACACCAGTGGATTAACGCCGGAGGCGAGGTGGTGGGACTTGCGATATTCTCTCACGTCGACGAGCAGGTCCTTGACAGGGTGACGTTTCACAACGCGTGGGACAACGTGGCCAGGGTGTCCGGACACATGCAGAAGATACTCCGCGCCAACTTGGGCAACCTTGCAAAGGGGACGGCGGCGCCAAGCGGCGGACCCGCAGAGTCGTCGATATACGGGTGAGGGGCGGCACTGGCAGGAAGGGGGCGCGTGGCCGCCCGTATGCTACATCACGTCCGGCGCCGAGATTCCCACGAGGCCCAGCGCCCTCGTGACGGCGAGCCGGAACGAGCGGACCAGATACAGGCGCGCGTCCTCCAAGCCCGGATCACCGAGCCCCAGCACCCGGCTGCGCTCGTAAAACGCGTTGAATAACACGGCCAAGTCATGGCAGTACCTTGCAACGACCTTGGGCGAGAGGTTTCTTGCCGCGTCCTCCACCGCCGTTTCAAAGGAGCCAATCGCCCTGATCAGCGCAATCTCGGCATCCTCCCCTCCGAGCAGTCCAAAGTCAACCGTATCGGGAGGCTCCCGCCCCGCCTTCTCAAGGATCCTCGACGCCCTTGCCCCAGCGTACTGTATGTAGGATGCCGTATCCCCCTCCAGGCTCAGCGATCGCTCCATGTCAAACGTGATTATCTTGTCCAGATCCTGCTTTATCATCTCATATCTTATTGTTCCAACAGAGATGTCACTGGATATGCGCGCGACGTCCGAGTCGTCCATGTCCGGGTGGCGCTTGAGCGTCTCGACTGCCGCCTTTTTGCGCAGCTCCTCATATACGGAATCCGCGTCCACATAGAGTCCGCGTCGGCCGGACATCTGGGCCTGCCGCTTGCCCGTCTCCATTCCGAGTGCCCTTGCAGTGTCGGAGCTCAGCGTGACCGACTCGTAAGCCAGGTGCACGTACGCGGACTCGCTTGACTTGAAGCGCCCCATCAGATCCGAGACAATTCTCTGCAGTCCGGACTGCCGCGAGTCGACTACCGTAATTACGCGTTCCCCGGCAAAGTTCATCTCGCTGTCCGACCGGCCAAGGGCAGTCTGCCACAGGGTGGTGCTCCCGGGCTGCTCGACGTCGTACCTTACATATCCAAACGGATCGTCGACCAGTCCCAGCTTCCACGCCGCGTACGGAATGTCCTTTGCTATGTACGTGGCAGTCCCGTTGCTTCTCACTATGACCTTGTCACGATTCTCCTCAGGCGCGCTCTCCTTTTTGATGGCGCGTGTGTTACCGTTGCCGTTGCCGTTGCCGCCACTTCTGCTGCCGGCGCCCTTGTTCCGGCCAGCGCCGGCCCCGTGCGCGTCCCGTATCACCCAGCATCCGTCGTTCTTGCCCCCGCTACGGTCAAGATCCACCAGATTCATGTCTTTGAGCTTGTTAAACACCGCATCCCACATACCAGACCGTATTATGTGCGACTCAAAATTGAGGCAGTCGTAGTATACGGAGAGGCTCCAGCACGTCTGCAGTTGGTCGGCAAGCACGCGGCGCGTTATCATATCTGCAAGTTTGGCGGCCTCAGTCGAGCCGTCCTCAATCTCCCTCAAGGTGTCGTGCCTCAGTCCCTCAAGGGACGGGTCTGACTCGTACCTTTGCGTGGTTTTCACATAGACCTCGTCGCCGCAGTACTGTGCAAACGTCTTTCCAGGCGGCGGATCCATTGGAAACCCGAGGTGCCTGAACCCCACGACAACGTCGGCCACCTGCAGTCCCGAGTCGTCCACATAGTTGAGCACCTTGACCGCGTGCCCCGACTTTCTGAGTATTCGGGACACGGTGTCCCCGATTATGATGTTGCGGACATGTCCTATGTGCAGCGCCTTGTTGGGGTTCACGCTGGTATGCTCCACTGTAACGGAGGCGCCGCCCCCAATCTCCGAGTCCCCGAACGTGTCTAGCCCGGCGCCGGACAGGATGATTTCAGAGAGTTGCGCCCAGTCGGCCTCAAAGTTGACGTGCCCGGACGGGTGCGGTACAGAGCGCACCACAAGCCCTCCGGGGGGGTTGCGCTCGTTGTACTTGGCAGATATGGCGCGCGCAATATCAGGGGGGTTCATCTTGAGCCGCCCGGCAAGCAGAAAGGCAACGTTTGAGCTTGCGTCGCCAAATCCGGGCCTTGAAAGCGAGACGTCAAAGGGCAGGGCACGGGCATGGTGGCCGCCGTCACTGGCCCCATCAAGCGCGGCGCACGCGTCCTGTATGACACCATGCCGTAGGCGCTGCCGCACCTCCTCAAGTAATGCTTTCACAGAAGTTTGTGTCATGATAGTGTCAATCACCGCCGCCTTCCCGTCACCGAGAGTATCCCGGGTGCCAATTTATCCAAGGCTTCTAGCACCCCGTCGCCGGCGCCCGACATCGTGGTCATTGTGGCCTCGGCCTTTACGCTGTCAGACGCGTTTGCAAGCGCTATGCTCGTGCCGGCCTCCCCGAACAGCGGGACGTCAGTGGCGCTGTCCCCTATTGCAATTACATCGTCTCTTGACACGGACAGCATCTCGGCCACACGCCTGAACCCCGTCCCCTTGTCGACCCCCGGCGAGTTGATGTGGTACGCGTACTGGCTGTCAGAAAGCCTCGCGTTCATGCCGCGGCGCTCAAGCACTCTTGCCGCCCTGTCCACCTCAAAGGTGCGCTCCAGCACCACCTCCGTCATGCGGGGAAATACCGGCTTTTGGCGTGCGCTCGGAATCTCCTGCCGTATGGCATCAAAGGCCGCCTCGCACTCGGCCCTGTCGCCTACCAGTATGTGGCTGTCGGGCCCGTCCGTTATGCAGCCGCCGTTCTCCCCCACGGCAATGTTGGTGGTGCCGCCAAAGACAGACAGCACGAACCCCTCCACCGACGAGCGCCCGGTCACGAATATCACGGTGTGTCCGCACTCCTCCAGACGTCTCAGGGCCGACAGGGCGCCCAGGTGTATGCGCCCGCCCCCGTTCTCGGTTATGGTGCCGTCAATGTCCACCGCAAACACCTTACGGCCTGGTGCAGCCTCCTTTTTGCCCATTTAATCAGGCCGTCATGGCGCGCAAATAAGATGTTTGCCCGCGACAGAGCGGCAGACAAAAACCGCACCGCCAAAAATTTCAAGAGTGTCCGCCGTCGCCGTCAGCAACGGCAGGAGGGCGGCACGCATGCGAGGCCGCATCACAGGATCAGAGACGCGTCAAGGAGGCCAGGAGGCCGCAGTTCCCGCCGGTTCTCAAGGAATCCAATAGTTTTATTTTAACAGGGTGGGACGGCGCCCTCATGGGCATTCCCGAGAAGATAAAGGCCATACAGGACGAGATGGCAAGGACGCAGATCAACAAGGCCACGGAGCACCACATAGGCCTGTTAAAGGCCAAGATTGCAAAGCTAAAGCGAGAGCAGGAAGAGAACACGATAAAAAAGTCAGGCGCAAAGTCCGACGGCTTTGACGTCAGGCGTGCGGGAGACGCGACCGTGGTGTTCATAGGCCTGCCAAGCGTCGGGAAATCCACGCTGCTAAACAAGCTGACGGATGCAAAGTCAACCGTCGGCGCATTCCAGTTTACCACGCTGACGGTTGTGCCGGGCATGATGGAGTACAGGGGTGCAAGGATCCAAATGCTCGATCTTCCCGGAATCATAAAGGGGGCGTCGTCTGGTAAGGGCCTTGGAAAGAGAATACTTTCAGTCGCAAGGACCGCGGACCTCGTACTGCTTATCCTTGACGTCTTCCAGCCGCACCACGAGGACGTCCTAATAAACGAGCTTGGGAACATAGGCATACGGCTCAACCAGCTCCCCCCCAACATAACAATAGAGAAAGCGTCGATGGGCGGCATCGCGGTTGCGCAGCAGGTCAAGCTCACCAAGATCACAGAAGGGCACCTCAAGGACATACTGCACCTGTACGGCGTAGTTAGCGCCAGGGTTGTGACGCGCGAGGACGTAACGTCCGAGCAGCTGGCAGATCACATGGCAGGCAACGTGTCGTACTCCAAGGCCATTACGGTGCTCAACAAGATCGACTTGGTGGATTTGGAATTCCGGCAGGATCTGCGCCAGAGGAGGGCAAGCGAGTCGAGGGCGCCGGCCGTCGAGGTCTCTGCAAACGCCGAGGTCAACATAGACGCCCTCAAACAGCAGATATACGAGAAGCTGAGGTTCATCAGGATATACATGCGCCCGAAGGGTGGGCCTACGGACTACGACGAACCGCTTATCGCAAGGGAGGGGGACAGTGTCGAGGACGTCTGCAACAAGATTCACCGCAGGATGCGCAGGGAATTCAGGTACGGGATGATCTGGGGGAAGAGTGCCAAGTTCGGAGGCCAGAGGGTTGGACTCGGGCACATACTGCAGGACGAAGACGTACTGACGATAATAAAGGCCAGGGGCACATAGCGAATTGTGCGCGCGCCGCAACGCCGACGCACATGTGGGCAAAACCACACAACGCCGGCCGGCCTTGAAAGACAGGCGAACCGTGCGCCGCGCGCACATGGCAGGGACGAGTCGGATCCGCAGATGCAAATCCACCGCGGGTGCAAAAAACCCAAAAACGTCCCAAAACAGCAGTTTTTGCAACAAAATAATTTTACATAAAGGATCACACATAACCGCGCATACAGATGCCACATGATGCCACTGCAGGATGGCTCACTGCAAGTCACATACAGGTTAGGAGTGCAAAAATGCAAAGGCGCAAAAAAGTGCGGCGGCGAAATGTCATTGGATCATACGGATGTGCCGCGCCTCCAAAAATACGCCTTGCTTATTCGTAGAATTGGTACAAAAATGCGGCCAGGGATGTATATTACAGGGGACTCGCGGCGCGGTGCAGGCCCGGTCCACATCGCGCGTGCAAGAAATACGACCGTATTTGGATAAGGTCGTTGCATTTGGAAAATACCGTCCGCGTGCATGTATTTTGCGATCGTAAAAAACGTAGTTTCTGCAAAAAATAGCTCTATTTTTTACGATCGATTTGTATAATTTTTTTAATATTAACCATTGAAAAATAACCATAATTTCGATAAAAGCATGGCAAGACCAAAAACTACAAAGCGCAAGCCGGGCAGGCCGGCCAAGAAGGCGACCGTTGCAAAGCGCAAGCCGGGCAGGCCGGCCAAGAAGGCGAC
>JAGWAX010000072.1 GCA_021296175.1 Nitrosopumilaceae archaeon
GTGGTGTGTCACGTAGTATGATCAATAAAGGTTCAGTTTAGAGCAAGTGCCTGCTCACGAACTTTTGCTCTTGACTATCATCACTTGTGTAAAACCGTCTGCCGTTTCTTTGGAAAGAAGTTCGCCAGCCGGTCCAAGATCCTGCGATATGGGCTGTGGGCAGTTTCTACATCTTCTGGCTGCATATACGGGATCTTCGGCAAATCTATTTAATATTATTCGCTGCCATTCGTGAGTAGCATGCAAGAGACGACTAGCGGTTATGTTGGCGCTGATGCTGATGATAATGGCGGCAGCAGCGGCAGCAGTGGCAGCAATAACAACGGTGGTGGGGGAGGAATTAACATGCTGATCGCCGTCGATCATTTGGGAGATCTTCTTGCAGGCTCAGATGACTTGGTCGTGGTGGACGCGCGCCCCTTCTCAGAGTATGCCAAAGGCCACATACCCGGGGCGGTAAACCTTGACCTGTTTGCTTTCCACTGGAATGACACCTCTGCACGCGGCATGGCCGAGTTTGACAGACAGGCTGCCCGGCTGCTTGGGTTTACAGGCGTGACTCGGGACAGGACCGTCGTCGTATACGACGGGCAGTCCGGCATGCTCGCCGCGCGCGGAGTCTGGATGCTCCGGTACATGTCGCACGATAACTCGTACATGCTTGACGGGGGGTTCGGCACGTGGCAGGGAGAGTCGCGGCCCGTCGAGATGAAAACCAACGCGCCGAAACCTGCAGAGTTTGAGCCGCGGCCCGATCCCTCCGTGCTGGCCGGATACGAATACGTTGCCGGCAATCTGGACCGGCTCATTCTGGTGGACGCCCGCTCCCCAGAGGAGTATGACGGGACGGTATCCCGGGCTGCAAGGGCGGGGCACATACCGGGCGCGACAAACATTGACTGGAGCGGGAACCTGGCCGGCGACGGGCGGCTCAAGGACGGGAGTCGGCTGGCAGAAATGTATGGAGACATTCCGCGTGACTCTGAGATTGTAACGTACTGCCAGGGAGCCTACCGCGCGGCAAACTCGTTTGTCGCGCTCAAAGCGATGGGGTTTGAGAACGTCAGGGTCTACCTGGGCTCATGGGGCGAGTGGGGCAACATGCCCGGCCTGCCCTCTGAGGTATAGCAGTGGACGAGTATGGACTCAGGTCGCCTGCCTGTGAAATCTGAAAATGCAGGCCGGCAGGCACGAATTTTCAAGGGACTTGAGTGCTTATGTGGCGCTGCTGCTCATGGCCTGCCAGTCGACGCGAATCTTGTCATAGTATCGGTACGTGACCGCGAACTCTCCCGTAGGCCCTGATTGTATTCCTCCCCTTTTTCTCAGATAGGACTTTTCGGCGTCGTCTAGAACTTTGAAGAGTCCCATCGCCTTTCGATTCTTGGGAATGTCCGCGTCGTTCTCGATTCTCTCGAATTTTGTAAGTATCGAGGCGTATGCGGGATTGTTTATCTCATTGTGAATCTGCCTCGTTATATCGCCCAGTATGTCGTCTTGGTTCTGGATCTGCACGCTCTGGCGCGGCCGCGTAACGCCGGGATCTTCAAAGTTTACGACGTTGACTGGTATCACGAACGGTTGGTGCGACGTCCACATATAGCTCTTGCCGCGTATGGGCTCGCTTAATATCTGCGTGACTATGTCGTTGGAGTAGTGCGCGTTGACCTCTGACAGCGAGTCTAGGTCCTTTCTGCTCAGAAGGTGGAACATGAAAAAGTTGTCGCCCTGGCTTATTATCTCCGACGGTATGCTTCCCGGCTGCTGCGTTATGAATATGCCGCCGAGTCCGTACTTTCTGCCCTCCTTGGCCAGGTCCACGAACGCGGATGGCGCGGGCGAGTATCTGGAGTCTGACAGAACAGTATGCGCCTCTTCAAGCACGAACGTGGCGTTGATCAGATTCCTTCCCGCGATTTTGATGAAGTTGTCCTTGTTCTCATCAAAGATGTCCTTTATGATTATGGAGCTGATCAACCGCGCAGTGTGACTGTCCATACGCGAGATGTCAAATATCACTACTTTACCCTGTCGCAGCGCCTCTTTTACTATCCTGATCGTGTTCGAGCTGGGATCATGGATCTTTGAGATGTGGGGGACCAAGTTGTTCAGTATCGGTTTTACATCTATCTCGCCTGACATGCTGGACTCGTTGCTTGAACCTTCCAGTCCCGGGACGATCTTTGAGACCTCGTTGTAGTCTGCATTCCAGCGCTTTTCGTGCAGCAGCATCACAAGATCCCTCCATGAATCCCTGCTCATTGCCATCAGCTTTGCAAAGAATATGGTCTCGTGCTTGCTTGGGCTTACCATGAACGGCACGGCCAGTCCGGGCTGCAGCTCCGCCAAGTTGATGTCAATCTTGCGGTAGACGTTCTTGATGTCGGGTGGTACCGCTTGGTTTGTGACAAGCAGGGCTGGCCGCTTGTCCATTATGCCAGGCCTGCCCCTCCTGTCCGTTATGGCGTACTCACCCTCCTGATCAAATATCAACAGTCCGCCGTTCTGCGTCTCCCGCTGCCCGCATATCACCTTCATGAGGTTGCTCTTTCCGTATCCGGCGCGCAAAGATGAACGTCCTCTTGGAGTTGAGCTCCCTCTGGTCGAACATTATCCTAATCTCGGGATCGAGGCTGTAGTTCCCGATGTGAGCCCCGCCCGACTGCTCCTGCATGGCGCTTCCTATGATTCTTTTGACCGCCTCCTTGCCCGGAAGATACACCTTGCTTGTAATCTGAGGTATGCGCCTCATCCCGGGGGAGAACCCATCATCTGACAGAGAGCCGAGAACCTTTATCCTGACCTTGTAGCTGATCTTGCTCCTCTTTATGTCGTGTCCAATCTCGTCAATCATCTCTTCTGCTGCTATGTCGTTGAGCCACTTTTCGCCCATTATCGATGTGAACTCGCCGCGCGGTGAATAGTCGGTCACCCTTGCCACGATACTGTCTCGGATATTGTGTATGAGTAGCAGGCTTCCAATCTCTATCATAAAGTCTGCCCTGTACGGGGCGATAAGCCCCGCCACGTACTCGTATGATGATTTTTCAAGGCCCATAAAGACGCCCACCACGGGATCACCGGTATCAGTCGACATCTCATGCCCTGCCCCCGAGCGTGCCCTTGTCCACCGTCGCATCAAGCATTGACGAGTCCCGGATATAGTCAGACAACATAGGATCCATGTCGTTGACAAGCTCCTTTATGATTCTGTCACGCAGTATCGACGCGGGTAGGCCCATGCCTGCCGCATGCTCGTGCGCCCGCATTAGCGTCTGTGGGTATCCGAGCACGGGATACGAATGCGCCGAGTCCCTGGCCAGATACCCCATCATCTCCGTTATGTCCTCGTCCAAGTAGATTGTGGCGTTGTCTGCCGAGCTGTCGGGCATCTCCACCGTTACGAGTAGATCCTTGCGCCTTGAGAGCTTTGCGACGTACAATGAACCAAACGCGTACTCGAGCGGGACGGTGCTGCCGGGGCCCAGCCTTTTGCCACCCCCCCACTTGTATGCCATGTTCTCCAGATCCAGCGGGATCCTCACGTATCCGATCTGGCCTTTTGGGAAGATGCGCTCACATGCGAGCGCCGCCTTTAACAGAAAGATTATTCTCGATTTTTTTGCAACACCGGCAACCCTTACGTGATCTTTCTTCCGGGCAAGCATCTGCTTTAGCCGTGTGATAAGCTCCAGCTTTATCTTCTTTGTGCGGAGCAGTCCGTCCCTCAGTATCATCGTCTTGCCGTCGTCTGGCGCAGTCGCGACCGCGCTGAACATGCACGCAAACTCGGCAATCTCCATGAGCGTTTCCCTGGCAGTCGGCATCTCCGTCACATCCCGTAGGCTGTCCTTGCCCACGATGGAGAGAAAGTCTTGCATGACTGGATCCGTGTCTATGACCTCGAATATTGCGCGCAGTTCGGCGGCGTCATAGTCCCCTATGGGCGCCGCAAAATTCATCTTTGTGTTTCCATTCGAGTCTGCCTGCCCCCTTCATGACATCCACCTGTACGACATGATCACGCCTTTTCTGTCGTGATATTTAGGATGCACGGTGGATCTGGCCGGTATCAAAGCGGCGCATGCGCGTATGGTGACCGTTGGCCTGCCTCTGGCCATTTTGGATCTCACTCAGGGTTGCATATATGGACGATCGCGGTGATTTTTTTGCATGCGACACCGCGGGCCATTGCCGCCATGCAACGGACCGCCTGCCTCTATTCTGGGGTCAGCTTGGCTTTTTCCAGACAAACTGGTTGTAGATCATCTCCGGCCTCAGCTGCCTGAACTCGTGCCCGCCGCCGTCATACCACTTTGTAAAGAACTCGTACAGGTGCAGCCTCAGGGACTGTATGTAGACGATGAGCCCCTCGATCATCATGATTCCTATGTTGCCTCCTATTATCATGACCCACGCACTTATCGAGTCGGGGCCGCCAAGCGAGTAGAACGAGTTGTTGACCGTAAGTAGCAGGGCCGCGTGCACCAGCAGCATGATCCCTATCCTGGCGTAGCTGATGGTGTGCGCCAGACTCTCGACGGTCTTGCCCAGAAAGACCTCCATTATCACGTTGGCCGCCGAGCCGCCCTCCTCCGGGTGCCTCTTTGCGTGCATCAGCCCGCCTACCATCATCATGGCCATCGATGCGATTACCGTTATCACGGCAATCCTGGTCACTATCCAGACCTGCGCCCACTCGCCCAGGAACACGGTAACCCACGGGACCGCCTCCGTGTGCGTCCTGGAATACATGTTCATCACGTCGTACTGGGAGCCTATCGCGCACATCATTATCACGACGATCCCGCCGTACAGCGTCATGTTTGGGAGCGCCTCCATGTACAGGGCGACCTTCTTGCCCTCCCTTGCCAGGCGCCTTATGCGCAGGATCATCGCCCACACCAGGTGCACTATCCCTATGAACAGCGACACCTTTAGTATGTCGATCACCTGCTCAAACGTCAGCTCCGCGACCGATATCACGCCCACGATCCAGCTGATCGGGTACAGGGCGCCGCCCTCCGCCAGCAGTCCTGCAAACGGGCCCATGACGGCTATGTGGTGCCCGAACACCTCCCCCGTGCCCACGCCGGCGATTGCTGACGCGGCCCCGGATATTGCAAGCAGCATGCCCCACCTTGAGAGGTTGCCCTGGCCCTTTGCCTTGAAGAGCAGTCCCATCCCCATGAGAAGCAGCCCGTGCCCTAGGTCGGCGAACATTATGCCGTAGAAGATGGGCCACATCAGCGCAATCATCGGCGTGGGATCCGCCTCGCCCTTTTTTGGAATCCCCTGGCTGTTGGTTATGGTCTCAAACGTCCGTATGAACCGCTTGTTGTCGTACAGGGTGGGGGCCTGCTCTATCAGCTTGGGGTCGGTGAGCTCCTCGACTATGGCAGTCCACCTGCCTGCTATCTTTTGGAACTTGGCCTCCATCTTTGCGGGTATGTACCCCTGGATCAGCGCAAAGTGCTTTGTGCCGGACGGCTTTCTGAGCGTCTCCAGCATCTCCTTTGCCACCCTCGCCTCCTCGTGCAGGGCAAGCATGTCGCGCCTCGCCCTTTTTGCCACCTGCGCGATCTCCTTTGCGTTTGCCTTTTGCTTGGCGGCCAGCTCCTTGATCTTTGACTCTGCCAGGGCGTGGGCCTTTGAGGGCACCTGCGGCATCCCCTCCGGGATCGCAAACGGGTTTGCATTAAAGCTCCTGAATATCTTTAGTATCTTTTCAGAGTCGGACGCCCCCCCTATTACCAGCACGGCGGATCTTCCGCCCTTCTTTTTTGATGATGATGACGACAGGTCATACCTGTACGACGTGGCTGACGCCGCCGCGCCCTCAAGCGACCTTGCAATCTCGTCATAGTCCGCCGCGTTAATCACGAACAGGTTTGCGTAAAAGTACCGCATGAGCCCGAATCCGGACAGGTCGATCTCAAGTTTCTTTGCGATCCCTATGGTGTCCTTCAGCGAGGTGTACTCGTCTAGCGCGCGCCTTGTGTCCGCGCGCTCCTCCAGCAGCCGCGCCGCGTCCGATATCGCGCCGGGCGCCTCCTTGGCGAGGCGGCCCACCATCTCGGCTACCTCGTCAAGCTCGTAGTCCTTCTTCTTGATTGTGGTGCCCTTGAACAGTATCTCCAGCATGCCGATTGTGGGCGGTATTCCGAGCCCCTTTACCACGTCGTCTACCGACTGGTAGGTCTTTTGGGCCTCCAGCAGCAGGTCATCTATCTCTGGCGTGACTATGTCGTGCTCGCCGTCGATCTTGTGGAACCACTCAAACTCCGCCAGCCTTGATATGGCGGCCGGCGACTCGCTTCTTGGCAAAATTACGCTTCCCAGCTTTAGCTCCGCCAGACCCAAGATGCTTGGCCCGTAGACTGTTGTGTTTTAATACCTTTGCAGGGAACCGCCTCTGCGGAGTTAGTTCCGCCTAACTGTGGTAGCGCCGCCCGCCGGGGTACAAAAAACTTCAAAACATTAAAATCCATTATTCCAGACGGACGGCCATGACGGCATCAGGGCCCGCGGCGCAGCTGGAACAGACCATTGACAAGATCATACGCCAGACCGAGGAGGAGGTACTCTCCGGAATGGAGTCGGCCGCGGGACAGTCGAGCCAGGCGCTTGACGACGCCATACCCGCGCTGGAGCAAGAGTACGAAAAGATAATCGCCGACGGCAGAAAGGAGGCCGACAAGATTAGCCGCCAGATCGTGGGCTCGGCCGATCTGGAGGTGCGCAACCGGCAGCTGCTGGCGCTCGAGGACGCAGTAGACGGCGTCTTTGCGCGCGCCCTCAAGGAGGTGGCCGCGGCCGACCGCAACGGGGTGGACTATGCGGCGCTCCTGCGCTCGCTCTTGGCCGAGGCCATGTCGGTCTTGGGCTCGTCTGACGTTATAGTGCATGCGAGCGCGCAGGACCGGGACGCGGTCCGGGGTATTCTGTCCTCTGACTATGCAAGCTCCGAGCTGGCGCCGGCGCCGCTTGGGTGCATGGGCGGGGTCAGGATCCAGTCAAAGGACGGGGCCATGGCGTTTGACAACACCCTTGACGCGAGGATAGAGCGCCTCAAGCCTTTAATTAGGAAGGGAATTGCATCCAAATTCGGAGCAGGCAACTGAGATGGCGGCGCGGGGCAGGATTGTATGGGTAAGTGGCCCTGCCGTAAAGGCCGATGGCATGTCGGATGCCAAGATGTACGAGACCGTGGTGGTAGGAGAGGCAAAGCTGGTCGGCGAGGTTATCAGGCTTACCGGGGACGTTGCATTCATTCAGGTTTACGAGT
>JAGWAX010000164.1:0-839 GCA_021296175.1 Nitrosopumilaceae archaeon
AACGGCGTGTCATATGACGTGCCGTTCTGCATGCTAAATGGTATGCTTACGGCGGCGCCCCCGTCCTGCAGTACTGCATTTACCTCCAGCATGACGGACATCTCCGACGTGATCGTAATTGCGGTGGGCTCGGAGTCAAAGCCGTCGCGGTGGCCGCTGACCACCAGGTCGAACTCGCCCTCCGTGCCGGGGTATACGGTGAACACGCCCGGTTCGGTTTGTTCGGCGGACCACCCTGGCGGCACGTCCAGTTCGTACGAGACGCCGGGCACGGGGAGGCCGTGTTCGACGGCGTCAAGCGCGTCACCGGTGCCGTCGTCGTCTCCTATCTCCAGGAAGGTGGGGACTGTAAGCGACTCGGCCCTCAGCTCGAACGGCTCGCCTGCCTTGACCATGTCGGGGACGCCGGGAGCCACGTCGACGGACATGACGTTGAGGAATGAAAAGACCTCGCGCTGCACGGCGCCGCCCACGTCATACAGCGAGCTGAGCAGCACGAGCCCCGCGTCCTCCACCAGTCCGGTTCCGCCTCCCGCCTGCGCAAAGCCCGTATCGCGGCGGTCGGACTCCGTAATGAGCTCGACTGGTACGCCGGCCGAGTCAACGGTATGAGTCGTAACCGGAAAGTACTCGCCGGCGTGCACCAGGGCGGGGGCGTCCAGTTCCATGGAGACGGGGGCGTCGACCGGCATGACCCGGCCCTCGTACGGCGCGGACGCTGGCGGCCAGCCCTCTAGCGTGATTATGACCCCGGCGCCGCCGTCATATATGGGACCATATATGACGGCCGCATTGAAGTCGCCTATCTCGGCGTCTCGTATGATGGAGGCGTCAGCAAA
>JAGWAX010000164.1:868-1782 GCA_021296175.1 Nitrosopumilaceae archaeon
GGCCCTGACCGTGCGCGGCTCGCCGAACTCCTCGTGCACGTCTATGATGCGCCCGGCGTCGTCGATTATGCTGACCAGAAACAGCGGGTGCTCCCCTCCGCCATCATTACCGGACACGGCTGCAGCATGCGCATCTGAGCGCGCCGGCAGCGCCGTTACATTGAGGTGGTAGTCCGTCTCGTACGGGGGCACCACGTGCAGCGTGGCGTTCTGCATGTAGCCGCCCGAAACGGCCGACACGTCGTATGTGCCCTCGAGGTTGGCCTGCATTGGAAACTCGTACGCGTTGGTGTGGAACGTGGGGTGTGACACGTGCAGCGGCCGCACGTCAAGCCCACCCCCGCCCCGCTCGCTGCCGGGCGCCGAGGACGCCGTTATGGTAATGCGCTCGTATTCGGTGCGCACGGGCATGATGCGCTCGTACTCCGTGCTGGTCGTAATGACCAGGTCGTCTGACTCGAGGACGGCCGTTTCCGGCGTCTCCTGGTCCACGTAATAAAAGCCCACTATACCGTGCGCCTCTGAATACGGGGAGAGGGGCGTGACGGTGGAGGGCTGCAAAAACAAACGTATGTGGTTGGCCTCCGGCTCCCTTGTCAGTTCGCGCGGCAAAGATACGATGCCTGACGGGCCGGAGTCCTGCTGCGAGGACTCCGAGACGGCCTGCCGCACTATGCGCTCGGCGTATGCGGCAAATGTCTCCGTACCCGAACCACAAGAAGACTCGGTGTCGTCCTGTTCTGACTCGGACTCCGCGTCCGCATTGTTGTCTGTGCTGTCATCACTGTCATCACCCCCACCGCCGCCGCCGGTATTGGAAACGGCCAGGTATTCGCCGTCCGGACCGCGCACTATACTCGTGCCGTTGAGGTCGTACGTGTTGGTCGTCGTCGTGCCGGTAACCACGGTGCCGA
>JAGWAX010000164.1:1857-2544 GCA_021296175.1 Nitrosopumilaceae archaeon
CCGCAACGACGACGCGGTCGGCACGGTCGGCGTGGCCGTGGCGTGCCCTGCATACAGTACGCCGGACGCCCTTCCACCGTGCAGCGTGATGGCGGCCGAGTCGCCCTCCTTCTTGCTGGGGGGGATGTGCTCCGTGAGCCTGAGTACGTCCGTATCCGTCGTTTGCAGTTCGGCGGCTATGGCGCGCGCCGGGTGGTAGGGGAGAGCCGGGGTGTCCGCGCCGCCCGCCAGCCCGCGGAATGTACGCTCTTCAAGGGAGTCGGACGCCGACGCGTCCCTCTCGAGCCATACGGTATAGTGCACCCTGCCGCCGGGCAATACGATGTCGGGGGCCACCTGCAGCTTTACGCGTATGCCGTCACGGTCGTACGTGATGTGTTCCCTGTCTCCACGGAGTCCGGGCGCGGCGGCCGAGACGTACCCGTCGCCGGACACGCGCAGCGGTATGGGCGCGGAGGACGCGTTGTATGGTATGGTCGTGCCGCGTACGGTCTCCACGAGGCCGCCGCCCACAAGCCTGACGTCGATGCCGCCGGCCGGCGCGCGCACGGGGTAGCCGTTTGCATCATTCAGGTATATGAAGGCGAGCATGTCGGGGGCCGACGTAATGTGGCCGGGTATCACTATGTCGAGCGCGTGCGGTCCCGTTGACTGCGAGTACACGGTGCCGGTGGCCAGGCCGACGAG
>JAGWAX010000073.1 GCA_021296175.1 Nitrosopumilaceae archaeon
GTATTGGCACCAGGCAAAGCGCAACATACTGATCTCCGAATATTATGGAACGTTCCTGGCCATGAAACAAAAGCTTTCAAAATATCTGAGAACCCACAAACCAGATCTCGACGTCATGAATTACATAGAGCGAAGATCCAACAAGTTCCAAAACTTTTGATCGACACTATACCCTTCAGTATGTCCTCCAGCAGGTCGCACAGCACGAGTCGCAGCATGCGCGTGTACTTTTCGCGCGTCTTCTCCGCCTTGATTCCCTGGTTGTACAGCGCCAGCGGGTCCGCCTCCCCCGTCCTCTCGAACTCCTCTATGGCCAGCTTCATGTCCACCTTCCTGAATAGTGGAACCGATAAAAGTAGTAATACAAATGCGGACCCGACCGGATTCGAACCGGCGACCTAACGCTCCGCAAGCGTTCGCACTATCCATGCTATGCAACGAGTCCGCTGCTTGGTAAAGATCTGCGCTTAATTTGGATTGCTAATACCGTCACGCACGTCTTGACGTTGCTGCAAGAGGCAATCATCGTGATCCGAGTACCGTCCATCATCACGTGAGATATCACCGCAAGACGTCGTGTCTCACAGCGGGCCACAAAAACATAAGGCGCATCACCACTCTGATCAAGCGCCCATACAGTAAGCAGTGTCACGGATCTTATTCCGGCCCATACCTCCCCCCTATGGTGCATCCCCATCTGTACCCTCCTTTTGGCCGGGGGCATATTTTGGCGATGTGGTGCCGGCAAGCACCCATCCTGTAACATCGCCCAAGAAGCATTCGGCGAGCTTGCTCATGACTGCTTACAGTTATGGTTTCCTCAGCAGAGTCTCTTAAGATATTTCTCAACTGTGATCACGGCGTTGGCAAACACGTTTGACATTACCGCAGTATCGGGCCACGGAAGAGCCGGCCGGCGCCATGTTAAAATTATGCCCCAGACTGTCAAGTCGCAATGCCGTCTACTTTTCGACGATTGCATCGGTATAGGAGAACCGAGAAGATGCGCAGCCTCATAAAAGAGACATCACTTGCACCCACGGATCTCATATGCCCGATAGTTGTACAAGAAAGCCTAACTGAGCGCGCCGCAATAGAATCGATGCCCGGAATACAGCTCCTTCCGCTGTCTGACGTGACGAAAGAAGTAGAGTCAATATCAGACATGGGAATTCCGTCAGTCATGTTGTTTGGAATTCCTACTGTAAAGGACAACATTGGAAGATCTGCGTTTGACAAAAATGGCATTGTACAACAAGCCGCGTCACAGATAAAACAGACATTTGGAGATCGTATGGTAATAATGGCAGACGTATGTCTGTGCCAATACACATCAACCGGACACTGCGGGGTCATATCCCAAGGCAACGTAGGCGCCGGTAGTTTGCATCATGTACATGACAGTGATAATGACAACAGACGCTTTGGCACCATCGACAACGATGCAAGCCTTAAGTTACTTACAAAGATTGCCGTAAGTCAGGCGGAATCTGGCGTGGATGTGGTGTCGCCGTCTGCCATGATGGACGGGCAGGCGGTCTCAATCAGATCTGCCCTAGACGAATCTGGATTTACAGATACCATGATAATGCCTCATTCGGCAAAACACCACTCTGGATTCTACTCACCATTCCGAGGGGCTACAGAATGCACCCCGCAGTTTGGAGACAAGGCTACATACCAAGTGCCATACACAAACACTCGCGAAGCCATGCTAGAACTGGAATCTGACGTCTCGGAGGGAGTGGACATCATAATGATAAAGCCGGCACTCGCATATCTTGATTTGGTGGCCGAGGCCCGCAGGCGATTTGATCTGCCTGTCGCGGCATACAATGTCTCCGGCGAGTATGCACTTGTGAAGGCGGCAGCCACTGCCGGATATGTGGACGGCAGGCAGATCGCGCTAGAGATACTTTACTCGATAAGGAGAGCGGGGGCGGATATGATAGTCACATATTTTGCAAAAGAAGTTGCAGGATCGCTTACTGAGACATAAGAAACGGCGAGCGGTTTGGGGCAGAGTGCGCATTTGACTTGTTGCCACACGTACGGCGGGCAACAGATCCATCTCTGAAATAATTGGACATGGTAAAAACGGTTGGAGATCATAAAATAGGCATCAAATCATCGATTGCAGGGTCCAAGATACACGATATTGAATTGAATAGTCTGGATGCAATACACTTAGCAAGCGTTCACCATCCACCCCATCCCATCCCACCCCTCTCCCCCTCCCCTAGCATCACCAACGAGGCACATCACAGAGATGGCCCGGTGCGCGTGAGGATGCACCGAAGAATTCCCGAACAACCTGCCTGCAAGGGGTAACTTTGGCAGACGGTTCGTCGGGCTGGCCTTGGATCTACGCGCTGGACGCGTCCCGCTTGAGGGAATCGCCAAGGTGGCAGGTGCCGCGCATGTTTACGTTCCCAGAGCATCCCGGAGTCGATCCCACTAACAACGCGAGTGAGAGGACGCTACGCCATATGGCGGTGTTCCGGAAGATAATCGGGCTGACCAAGGGTGGCCCCGGGGCCATGAGGCGCTTGGCCGATTTTGCCACGTGTGTCCTTACGTGGCGGAGGCACGGCAAGAGTGTGTACGAAGAGGTCGCCCGACCGATATAACGGCCACGTGAATTCATACTGCGGCTCATTAGTAAAACAGAAATGCGATGAACGTGCGGCAACGACCTAGACCGTCCGACCGGAGGTACCCTGCATACAGTTGTTTGGGCAGATAGGGGATACCGTGACGTGATGGCAAATGTTCATCCCATGTCAGAGCCTAGTCACAACCCATTGCCCGTCATAAGATGCAGTCAGGGGAGATGAATGTTTGCATTTGTGTCAATTGTTACCAGTACTAGCAATTTTATAAAACTTAATAATTTTTAAAAATATGGATGATTCATTATTTCAGCTCGAAGGCAGATCGGTTCTCATCATGGGCGGCGGTCAAGGTATAGACGAGAGTACAGCAAGACTACTTGCACGTGTGGGTTGCGGTGTTGCCGTCGCTGACATAAATAGAGAGGAGGCCGAGCGCGTTGCAGCTGCCGTCGCCGACCTTGGCCAACCCTCGACTGTTATAGTCGGCGACGTATTAGACGAAGGCCAGGCAAAAAACATTGTCAAGCACGCCGAACACGATCTTGGCGGCCTCGACGCATTAGTGACGGTTGTCGGCCAAGCATCGTTCAACTCGATCCTCGACATGACACCAAAGCAGTGGGATCATGATCACCGCAAGAACCTCCGTCACTTCTTCTTTACCGCCAGAGAAGTCTCCCGATCGCTCATAGAACATCGTAGGCCGGCAACATAGTCTGCATCGCTTCGGTAAGTGGCACACAGTCAGCTCCCAATCGTGCTTCCTATGGCGCGGCCAAAGCCGGTTTGATTAACCTAGTACGCACTATGGCAGTCGAATGGGCATGCCACAACATCCGAGTCAACGCGATTGCTCCCGGGAACATCAATACGCCACGAATTCCCGCGACACCAGAAAGGGCGAAACGCATACAGCAAGGCCTCATCCCCATGAAGCGTCGAGGCACAACAGACGAGGTTGGCAAGACGGTACTTTTCTTGCTCTCTGAACTAGCAAGCTATGTTACGGGACATACCTTACTTGTTGACGGTGGCCGGATGGTTGCATACCTAGATGTAATTCCTCGCATCCCTTCATCAGGCATCTTGATGCGACTGTTACCTCTACTTAGAGGCAATCTAGCAGACCTCGCGACAACAGCTTCATGACGGCCTTGCAAAGACATACGGCGTGTCGTCTTCCTGCTCAAGCGTCCAAGCGGTCGGCAGATCCACCGTCCTGACGTGGCGCAGTCCCGCGCCGTACATAACGCCGCCCCAGCCGTGCATGCCCTTGGGATGGAGCGTGTACTTTGGCGACATGGTGCCAGCAAAAGCCCATCCGGCAGGAGCGTCCGCGCATGGCGTATCTGCAAGGCCGCGCATGACTGACTCTGCCAGTGCCGCGCCGCCCATCTGAGCCAGTCCCCCTACAAAGATCATCGGCCTTGCAAGGCCCAGAGCGCCATAGTCAAACGCATCTGCATCGCTACAGTACGGCTTGAATCCCGCAATGCGCGCAAACCGTTCCTGCATGCCCGCCAGATCCGCGTCGATCTCTATGCTGTACGCGTCCATCCCAAGCAGTGCGGTGCAGAAGGCGATCCGTCCGTCCCCCGAACCCACGTCCAAGGCCTGGCAGTACCCCAACTGCTTGGCAAGCCGCGCCACCACGTATGCAGATGCAATCCACGTGGGCGAGAAGGGAGCGCGGCTTGACTCGTGCAGAATGCTTCCAAGCCAATACCTGTCAACATTGCCCTCATACGTGACGCATCGGATGCCCGCAAGCACGGATTCTCGGGAGCTGTGGTAGATGGGATTTGCAGATGCAAACCGGTGTAGCATTCGAAGATCTTCCCGTGGAACCGGAAACTCCACCGACGGCTCGGCTGGAACGGCCTCAATGATCTGCGCGCCGGAGGCGTCAGACACTAGGGCGCGCTTCACGGCACGCAGGGTAGAGGCCAGCGTGTCCGTCTCGTCCCGGGGTTGCTGCGGATGTGACTGCCGCCGCCGTGGTTGCCGCTGTTGCCCCCTTGCCAACCGCATCAGCCCTTTCTGGGTTGCACAGGGTCGCCGCTGTGGCGGCCGTTGCCATCGCGGCCGCCATCGGGGTCACCGCCGCGGTCGCGCGCCGCCACCATGGCATCATACTGCTCAACGAACTCCCGGATGCTCATCAGGCTTCTGAGTCGGTCATACTTTGCGGACTCGGCTCCCGGCGCTCTCCCAGTCCGGGCCGTACCGACTGGACGGCCACGCGATGGCTGCTGCCGCGGCGGCGGATCCTGCCGGCTCTGCAGCTCCTCCACATCGCTCCGGATCATGTCATATATGGCCTTCTTGAACCTCGGGTGTATCACGCCGTCAAACCGTCCGGAGACGAGCTCCCCGACCTCCAGCATGGCATCAGGAGGTTTTGCACCTCCCGCCGCACCCCCCCGCTTCAGCATGCCCATAGCCGTCGCAAAGTTCGACACCGCATAGTACGTCCTCACCATGTCGTCGATCGATGGAGTGCCAGACTCGGCCTCGACTACCAGCCGCCGCACGTCAGCACACAGCACGTCAAGCCCTTCGGCCATCCCGCTTGGTAGGTTCATGCGATTCTGCGTGCGGGAATTTTTAAAAAGGTTGTCAGGCGACGGCCTCATCCTCGGCCTTTTTGACGAATACATAGTTCATTATCAGGCCTGCTATGATGCCGCCCAAGATAGGCGCAGCCCAGTACAGCCAGTGAAACTCCCAAAAGCCGGATATGAGCGCGGGCCCAAACGTCCTTGCCGGGTTTACGGACGCGCCCGTCAGCGGCACCGCAATCAGATGGATCAGGAAGACCATCCCGCCTATTGCAAAGCCGTGCCATCCCGGCGATGCCCTCTTGTGGACGGCCGTCATGAATATGACCGTCACCAGAAAGAACGTCAGGATCGCCTCTATTGCAAATCCGGATCCGACGCTGTTGTTTATGAGGTCGCTGGGTCCCCCCTGCGTGCCAAAGTTAACCTTTGCGCCAAGCTCCGGAAGTATGGCCTTTAGCGTAGCGGCCGCGGCCACGGCCCCTACCAGCTGCGACGCTATATACGCAATGCCGTCGCCGACGCCGATCTTCTTTGTAATCATCATCGGTATGGTTACTGCGGGGTTGATGTGGGCCCCGGAAACGTGCCCGAACGCGTATATCATGAGCGCGATTGCGCCGCCGTGTCCGAGCGATATGAAGAGGACGGACTGGGTGGTCAGCTCCTCGCCAAACGACGCGATTGCCAATATTACGGAGAGCGGTCCAAAAAAGACAAGTCCGTATGTTGCAATGGCTTCTGCAAGATACGCCCGGGGGTTGGCCATGCAACAACGCCCGTAATTTTACATATAAAAGATTCGCAGTACGTGCGGTATGCACTCAAGTCCCTTGAAAATTCGTGCCTGCCGGCCTGCATTTTCAGATTTCACAGGCAGGCGACCTGAGTCCA